>CAYUNY010000018.1:0-10243 GCA_964446315.1 uncultured Candidatus Saccharibacteria bacterium | reverse complement strand
ATGGAGTATCAGTCCACACCGGATTCCCTAATCCGGCGCTGGATCGGCGCGGCCAGAAACAAGCGCTCGCGCTAGATATTAACCAGCTGTTGGTGCGCCACCCCAGCAGTACCTATCTGTTTCGGATAGGCGGGCACTCGTGGGCCAGCCAGGGCCTGTACGACGGCGACGTAGCGGTGATCGACCGGGCCGTGGCGGCCCGTGACCGCGACCTGGTGATCGCCTGGCAAGACAGCGGCTTCGTGATAGCCAAGCAGCGCTACCTGCCCGACGATGCCCACGTTTGGGGTGTCGTAACCGCCGTAATCCACAGCTATGCCGATATTCGCGCTGATTGACTGCAATAACTTCTTCGTTAGCTGCGAGCGGCTGTTTAGGCCCGACCTGGAAGGCAAGCCGTGCGTGGTGCTGAGCAGCAACGACGGCTGCGCGGTGGCCCGCTCTAATGAGGCCAAGGCTTTGGGCATCCCGATGGGGGCGCCGGCTTTTAAGTACCGCGACGTCTTTAAGCGGCACAATGTGGTGCAGTTTAGCGGCAACTTCGAGCTCTACGGCGACATTTCGGAGCGCATCACGCGCATTCTAACCCAGGTCACGCCGCGCACCGAGGTTTATTCGGTCGATGAGTCATTCCTCGATTTGAGCGAGCTCGACATTGCCGATTACGGCGCGTGGGGCAGGGCGCTGCAGCGGCGGATTATGCGCGAGGTCGGTGTGCCGGTTTCGGTCGGCATCGCCCCCACCAAACTGCTTGCCAAGCTGGCCGCCGAACGCTCCAAGAAAGACCCCGGGCTGGGCGGCGTGCTCGACCTGGCCGGCTTGCCGCCGCAGGGCAGGGCGGCCTACCTTAGGCAAACACCGGTTAAAGATATTTGGGGTGTCGGCTGGCGGCTGACGCCAAAGCTCAGGGCCGAGGGGGTTTTTAACGCGCTCGACCTATCGCAAATGCGGCCGCAATTAGCCCAAGCCTTAATGGGCGTCCACGGCCGCCAAATGGTCGCCGAGCTGAACGGCACGGCCTGCTACCGGCTGGAAACCTTTGGCAGGGTGCGCCAGAGCGTCATGCACGGCCGGCTGTTCGGCGAAGATACCAATAATTTCCAGGTAGTCGAGTCGGCCATCGCCAGCCTGACAGCCCGGGCGGCTTTCCGCCTGCGCCGCGAGAACCTGCTGGCCCGCGACGCCGTGGTCAGCCTGAGCACCAACCGCCACAAGCCGGGCTACCAGTGCCAAAAACTGGGCACGCGCTTCACCACGCCCACCGCCGACACCGGCCTGATCACCGCCCGCCTAATAGAAATGGTTAATGATAGATTCCGCTCCTCCATGAGCTACCACCGCGCCGACGTGCTGATGTACAACCTAACCAGCTCTCAAAGCATGCAGGCCGACCTGTTCGGCGTAGTCGATCTGGGCCAGGATCACCGCTCCCAAGCCAGATTGGGCGCCTTGGACGCCCTGAACGACCGTTACGGCAAGCGCACCGTTCACTACGCCGCCGAAGACCTCAGCTCTGCCTGGGAACCCAAGCACCGCCTGCGCAGCCCACGTTACACCACCAACTGGCAAGAATTGCCGGTAGCCAAGATAAAGTGGTCTTAGCCTTCGCCAGGCTGTTCGCTAATAAAGTCGTGGCCGTGGCAGGGGTCCGAGCCGGGCACCATTTGCCCATCGCCGTTAAGTTCCGGATTACTTGGACTCTGCCTAGCGTAATTATCCGTTTGAATAGTGGCATTCAAGCCAAAACGGGCAATTGAACGAGCTTGAGCTTGCTTGATTTGCTGGCACCATTCGGCATCAACAGCGTCGTGATGTATTTTTTCGTAAATAAGCGCTCCGCCTATGCTAGCAAACGGCGTGGCCACCATTGCACCTAGAGCGATTTTCTCGCGTAGTTTCATAATCTATATAATATCAGAATAAAGAATGTGTGTCAATGGTGGCCTCAAACAGTGAGTAGCAACAGGCCGGCGACGCCGACGGCCGTGGCGGCGGATTTTTGGACCATGTGGTCGCGTTCGCGCAGTACGAAATAGGCGGCGATAACCACTACCACCGTCATGAAATCGGTGGCGGCGCTGATAATGGCGGCGCTACCGCTCCAGAGTAGCGCCAGGATAAAAGCGCACGACCGCAAGGCCCCTGACAAGCCGTAGGCCACCAGTATTTTGTAGCCCGCGGCGCGCACCAGCGAAGGCAGGTATTTCCATTCCTTGCCGGTCATCGCCACCATCCAGGCGATCTGGGCGCTCCAGCCGATGGTTATATATGAGCCGAAGTCGATGCGGTTAAGCATGAAGCGTTCGTAAGCTATGGCCACGCCCAATATAACCATGGTCACGAAGCACCAGAAAATGCCGTTCAGCTTGGCCCGGTGGTGCTTCTGCAACTGCGGCAAAACAGCGATCATGGCCGATAAAATAAGTATTACGATGCCGGCGTATTGATGAACGTTGAGGCGCTCTCCCAGGAAAGGAATGGCAATAGCCAGCGTGATTAACGGGCTAAGATTGTTAATGATGCCAAAAATGCCAACATCCACGTCTTTATTGGCTCTAAAGGCCGCCAGGTTATAGAGAGGCCAGATCAAACTGCCGGTAAGTAGATAGACGAGATTCGTAGTGCCGACATTGAGATTGTGGGGATGCGTCAGGCTCATCACAATCGCCGCCGGTAACAAAAAGAACAGATAAAATATGCCAGCGATCAACCGGTTGTGTTGGCTGAACTTTTGGGCCAGTACCCGCCTCAGCAGATAGCCAGTCGCCCCCAGCGTAAAATAAAAAAACAGACTCAATTGCCACATGAGTCTGATTATACAGATATCTGGTGACCTCACGGGGAATCGAACCCCGGTTACCAGGATGAGAACCTGGTGTCCTAGCCGCTAGACGATGAGGCCGTGCGCGATTAAGAATGTTACCACATCTGTTAGCGGCCGTCCAGACGGGCTAAAAGACGTACTTATATTGCTTAAGTTTTGCTACACTGTTAAGCATGAGTATCTTCGGGTGGGGCGGCAAAAATCCGGGTGGCAAAAAAACCCGCCTGCCGGCTAACCTCCAGGACGAAAACCAGCGCTTCAAAGTCATCATCGATAACATCGAAGACGGCGTGATTTTAATTGACGACCAGCAGGTCATCCAGCTGATAAACCCCGGCGGGGCGGGGCTCTGCGGCTGGCCGGTGGAGGAAGCCATCGGCGTCGATGTTATCCCGGTCCTGAAACTGGTCAACGACAAGGGCGTCGAGCTGGACGAATCAGACAATCCTCTGCAGAAAGTTTTCACCTCGGAGCAAAGCGTGAAGGGCGACAACGTCTTTTTGATGACCCGCGATAAGCGGCAGTTGCCGATCCGGCTGAACGTTTCGCCTCTGCTCGATCACAACAAGCAGGTGACGGCGGCGGTGGCCGTCTTCAGCGACGTCAGCCAGGAAAAGGCCGCCGAGCAACAGCGGGCCGACTTTATAAGTACCGCCAGCCACGAAATGCGCACGCCGGTGGCGGCCATCGAGGGCTACCTGGCGCTGGCGCTCAACGACAAGGTTTCGACCATCGACACCCGGGCGCGGGGCTACATCGAAAAGGCCCACTCCTCGACCCAGCATCTGGGACAGTTATTCCAGGACCTGCTGACCAGCGCCAAGGCCGAAGACGGCCGGCTGACCAGTCACCCCATAGTCGTGGAAATAGGCGAGTTCCTGGAACAGCTGACCACCGACCTGCGGCTGGTGGCCGAAAAGAAAGGCCTGCTAATGGAGTTCGCGGCCGGCAACACCAGTAGCGTCGACGCCACTAAAGAAGGCGGCGGGCGGGTCGTGCGGCCGCTTTACTACGTGCAGGTTGACCCCGACAGGGTGCGCGAGGTCATCACCAACCTCTTCGACAACGCCGTTAAATACACCGAGGAGGGAAAGATTACAGTCGGGCTGACAGGCAACGACCAGGTGGTGCAGTGTTTCGTACGTGATACCGGGCCGGGCATTCCGGCGGCCGATTTGCCGCACTTGTTCCAGAAGTTCTACCGGGTCGATAACTCGGCCACCCGCACGATTGGCGGCACCGGTTTGGGGCTGTTCATTTGCCGCAAAATCATCGAGCTGTACAACGGCCGGATCTGGGCCGAGAGCGAAGTCGGCAAGGGCAGTAGCTTCTATATTAACCTGCCGCGCCTGAGCGCCGCCAAGGCCAAAGAACTCCAGGCTGTCGGCAGTAGCCAGACCGTCGTTAAACCGGTTAACACCGAAGGAACAGCGTGATACAATGAAGGCAAACTTAAACATTAGCGAATTAGTACAGGGGTACTCATGGCAAAATTAATGCTCGTCGAAGATGACAATAACCTGCGCGAGATTTACGAGGCTCGCCTGCAGGCCGAGGGTTACACCATTGTCACGGCCCGCGACGGCGAGGAAGCCCTGGTAGTCGCCAAGGCCGAAAAGCCCGACCTGATTATTTCCGACGTCATGATGCCCAAAATCAGCGGCTTCGAAATGCTCGACATCCTGCGCAATACCGAAGGCATGCAGGCCGTGAAGGTCATCATGCTGACCGCCCTGGGGCAGAGCGACGACCAACAGCGCGCCGATAAGCTGGGCGCCGACCGCTATCTGGTCAAATCGCAAGTCACGTTGGAAGACATCGTTAAAACGACCCACGATTTATTAAGCGATGCCGGTGGTGCAGGAGCGGCGCCTGCGGCGCCAGCCCCCGAGCCAGCGCCTGAACCCACTGCCAGCGATCCCGCTACAAGCATCCCGGTGGCAGTCGAACCGCCAGCCGCCTCTCCAGCCCCGGCCACTCCGGCCGCCACCGCCTCGGATGACGCCGAACCCGCCAAAGACGAGGCAGCCGGCGTCGAAGCCCACATTGAAGATTTCGTGGCAGGTGCCAGCGAAGATCCGACCACACCGGCCAAAGCGCCTGACGCCGGCGGTGGCGCTAGCCAAACCGCCGACGACAAGCTGATGGCGGATGCCGTTAATAACCTGGTGGCCAGCACGCCACCGGCTGATCAAGCCACCACAGAAACCCCACCCGCGCCGGAACCGACTACTCCTGAGAAAAAGCCTGCCACAACCGGCGGAAATAAAGTCATCGAACCGCTCGACAGCAAGCCCAAGCGAGATATCAACGAGCTCCTGGCCGAAGAAGAAGCCAAAGAAAAATCCGCCACCAAAGCGGAACCGGCATCGCCGAACAAGCCCGACGAAAAGTCGGTTGACCCGAACAGCATCGCCCTCTAGACTCTAGGGGATATGACAGTCCGACTCAATAAATACCTGGCCTCTGCCACCGGCCTCAGCCGCCGCTCTGCCGACGAGGCCATCAGCCAGGGCAGGGTGGCGGTTAACGGCCAGCCTGCTAGGCTGGGTGACAGCGTGGCCGAAGACGACTTGGTACGCCTGGATAATAAGCCCGTTAGCGCTGAGAGCAAGCTGGTGACCATCAGGCTGAATAAACCGGTCGGCTATGTCTGCTCGCGAGACGGGCAAGGCAGTCACACCATTTATGATCTTTTGCCGGCCGAATACCATTCGCTTAAGCCGGTCGGCCGGCTCGACAAGGATTCGTCCGGGTTGCTGTTGCTGACTAACGACGGCGAGCTGGCAAATCGTTTAACTCATCCCCGTTATGGCAAAACCAAGGTCTACGAAATCAGCCTTGATAAGCCGCTCCAGCCACTGCACCAGCAGATGATAAATGATCACGGCATTGATCTCGATGACGGCAATAGCTGCCTGGCGCTTGCCAAGTTAGACGACATCGGCCGCGACTGGCAGGTCACCATGAGTGAAGGCCGCAACCGCCAGATCCGTCGCACCTTCGCCGCCCTGGGTTACGAGGTCACCAAACTTCAGCGTGTTCGCTTTGGCGATTACGCGCTGGGCGATCTGCCGCCTGCCCAGCATCATCCCGTTCCGGTAGAATGACGCGTTCGTCACGGCGCACCATGTCATCCTCTAGCAAAGCAGCGGTGGCGGACGAAATCGCTTCCACAGGCTTGAGGACCGTCCAGAGATTGTCCCGCGCCCTGCGTCGAACACTATCAAGCCGAAAAATGCCCCTACGAAGATTGGCCATGATAATTACGGCGAGCGACCTGGGTTGCTCTGTTTCAGGCAGAGCCAACGCCTGATCCTCCAAAGACCACATGGCATGGCGCAATAAGTAATAAATCTTCTCGGGCTGGTTGGTAGCGGGCATTAACGGTTCGGGAATGGTCACTGGCGCCACTCCATAGTCTCGACTAAGACGGTCACGCAAAGCCCCAGCCTTACGATCAAGCTGTTCCTGCCTGGCGCCGTTGCCTACAAGTAGTTCGGCCGGCGATTTTTCCTTCAGCGATGGCACAACCACCAGCTTGCCAATACCGTATAAAATATCCTCGTCGGGTTCGATTATGCGATGGTCGCGCAGGGTCCGGCTTTCTTGGAGTGTGTCGGCGGCAATATTGTCAGGGTCATCTTCGCCACCAGCTCCTATTATTATCAGCTTATTCATGGCTTGCTCGCCACTGTAAAGCGCCAGATCTTCCTGGAGCTTGCGGTCTTCCGGTGGTCTATTAACCATCTCCACGCCATACATGCCGGCCGCCAACAGCCGTCCGGGCAAACCTAATACTCCGTGACGAACTCGTCGCTCGAGAGCCAAGGCCGAAACCGTGGTTTCTTCAATCCCTGGCGGCAAGCGCCAGCTAGTAGGTATTTCGATACCGCTGGGCAATGTTATCTTTGTCTCTGAAATAAATCACTCCTTGTCACTTTTCTTAAACTTGCACCGCCTGCTCGCCAAGCCTAGGCGAAGCTGGCATATTCATGGCGATAATGGGCCAGCCAGTGGTCATCGGCCTCACGGTCGCCAACGTTTTCCATTGTGACGATACCCCCATCTTTTAACTCCCAACCATGCACGAGAGGGTGGTTAGCCAGCGCTTCATCGGCATGGTATCCCGGCGACACATAGCCCAGGTAGCCTAACTGCTGGTCGGGCGGGATGTCTTCCTGTCGTCTTAGGTAGTCCATTTCTTCTGTCTTGAATTCATAAGCGGCGGTGGCAAAGGCGTGACGGGCGACTTTAGGAATGTCGGCGGTGCCAACAGCTGGTAGGGCAATAGGATCTTTTCTTAGAACCGCGCGCACACGATATTTGGAAGCCATCTTTTTTTGGAGCATGACCATGCCGCTGTAGAATTCGGACAGCTCGGTTTCGTCAAATGTTTCCGGCATAAAACCGCCTAGGCCTACTACCATGTTTGGCTTTATGACACCGTTATCATGAAGCGCCTCAACTGCGGCCGTGACCCGCCTGGCGGTTTCTTGCTGACCATGGGCTGTCCGCCCTATGTGGCTAAAAGCGCCCACCAGCGCCCGGCTATCCAGCTCTCTTAGATGTTCGTTGAGATCGGGTGGTGCTAGCTCTGGCCTACGACGTTGCAGATCGATAATCCCTCTGGTGAGCGCCTTCACGCTAGGCCTTGAAAAACGCTGGACGGCTTCGGTGCTCTTGGATGCCTCGGCAATCAATCCGGCCGCCGGCAAGCGGGCTCCCAGGCTGATTATCCTATCCCTGACGGCGCGTTGGTGAGGCCCGTCCAGTTCTTGGTTCCTATCGGTCTGATGACTACCAACGGCTTCGGCCACTAAGCAAATCCCTCTCTTAATACCCATTCACTGTAGGCCTTCGCTACGTCGAGGTCTGTAATTTAGTTCACCCTGGGCCGCCGCTGTTAGCCAATCTGTCGTAACAGGGGTATAATATAGGCAATGAGTAAGAAGTTACCGATTGTGGCAATCGTTGGCCGGGCCAACGTGGGCAAGTCCAGCCTGTTCAACGCGATTTTAGACCGGCGCGAGGCCATAGTGGCCCGCGAGGCCGGCACCACCCGCGACAGCATCATGGCCAAGGCTGAGCACAAGGGCCAGCACTTTTGGTTGGTCGATACGGCCGGCATTAAAGACCCCGAAGACGACTTTGAATTCACCATTCAGGAACAGATCATCCAGGCCGCCGATAGCGCCGACGTTATCTGGGTAGTCGTCGAGGCCGACGTGCCCATAACAGAGGAAGACCGCCGCGTCGCCAAGATGGCCCTTAAGAGCCGCAAGCCGGTCTTCCTGCTTATTAACAAGGTTGACAAAGCTAAGGGCGAAGATTTGAGCGGCTTCGACCGCCTGGGCATCAAGCCGATCATCCGCACCAGCACCACGCAGGGCAGGGGCATCGAGGCGGCTCTCGATCACCTGGTGCAGATTATTCCCAAAGCCACCCAAACCGAAGACGACGACCGCCTGCGCATCGCCATCCTGGGCCGACCGAACGTCGGCAAATCCAAACTGTTCAACACCCTGGCCCAAAAACAGCAGGCCATAGTGGCCGATCGCGCCGGCACCACCCGCGACGTTAACCACGCCGTTGTGCGCTACAAGGGCCGCGAGGTCGAACTGCTCGACACCGCCGGCATCCGCCGTAGCGGCAAGATCGAGGTCGGCATCGAGCGCTTCAGCGTTATCCGCGCCCTGGCGGCCATCGAGCACGCCGATGTTTGCTTCTTACTTATGCACGTTAACGAACTCAACGTCCAGCTCGACCAAAAGATCGCCGGTATGGTCAAAGACGCCGGCAAAGGCCTGGTACTGGTGGTCAGCAAGTGGGATTCGGCCGAGGGCAAGGACGCCTTCACCCGCGACGCCCTGGCGCCTCGCATCGCCGCCAACTATGATTTTGTGCCCTGGGCGCCGCTAATCTTTACCAGCTCGGTGACCGGCCAGAACGTCACCAAGCTATTCGACCTGGCCTCCGACATCGACGCCCAGCGCGCCAAGCGCATCCCAACACCAGAACTTAACAAGTGGTTGCGCCAGGCGGTAGACGCCCACCCGCCGGCCGGCCTCAAAAACCGCGCCCCCAAACTAAACTACATCGTCCAAGAAACCGACAACCCGACGCCGGCCTTCAAAATCTTCGGCAGTCACACCAAGTTTCTACACTGGAGTTATAAACGCTACCTGGAAACCCAGCTCCGCAAAGCCTACGGCTACGAGGGCACCGCCGTCCAACTCTGGTTCATCGAAAAACACGCCACCCACAAGCACGGCCGCAGCCCCACCAAAGAAATCGAGAAAGCTTAGGGTTCTATGCCTAGGTCGTGAATTTGGGCTTCACTCAAAGGTTTGTCTAGAGGAAATGCCTGCGGATTATCGGGTGCGGGATAAGGACCGCGACGGCAACCTAGGTCGTCCACGTAAGGAGCGGGATCCAAGCCGCACTCTCTTACAAGCATCTGCAAGCCGCTATTCGAATTATAATAGCCGAGTATCTCGGCGGAAGCTCCGGCGGGGATATTTGGTTTAGATGGAGCCGGGTTATTATGGACGGCGACCTCTGCCAGGCCAAAAGCAAGCGAAGCGGCTAAGACGGCGCCAAGCTTTGAGATACGGGACTTAAATTCAGATCTTCACCGGTTAATTGCATGCCATAGTTATACCATTCTTCTTAATTAATAGCAAGTTGCGTCTTGCCGGAGGATATCCGATACTAAGGGCCATGGCATTATTCCAGCGGCGGCCGCAGGTCAGCGACCCTACCATGTACTACAGCGTCGGGCTCAATAAGAATGTCTTGTTGGTGGGGATGGGTAACCCGGGCAAAGAATACGAGCTGACGCGGCATAACGTCGGCTTCTTATGTATAGAGGACTTCGTGGCCAAAACCGAGGGCATGGAAGACTGGATGCAGAAAAAAGACCTGAAGTGCCTGATGGCCAGCGGCCGGGTAGGCGAAGCCCGGGTCATCGCCATCAAACCGACAACTTTTATGAACCTCAGCGGCGAGTCCGTTCGCGCCGTGGCCGATTTTTATAAAATCCACCCCGACGACATCGTGGCTATCCACGACGAGCTAGATATTGACTTTGGGCAGATCCGCCTACGCAAGGGCGGCAGCAGCGCCGGGCACAATGGCATCAAATCGGTCACGCAACACCTCGGCGAAGATTACGGCAGGGTGCGCGTCGGGGTCGGCCCCAAAACGCCAGAAAAGATGAAGAGCGAAGATTTCGTGTTGCAAAAGTTCTCGGCCGACGAGCAGGCCCAACTGCCCAACCTGCAAAGGGAAGTGACGGCCATCCTCAACGAATATGTTTACGGCGGCCAACTGCCGCACGAAACCCGTAGCTTTATCGTTTAAACATAAAAGGCCGATGAGAGGGGGTGGGCACCGCTCATCGGCCATTGCACCCTT
>CAYUNY010000017.1:0-10863 GCA_964446315.1 uncultured Candidatus Saccharibacteria bacterium | reverse complement strand
GAGTTCGATTACTTCCTTGTTGGCGGCCATAAAATATAACTAGAGAAGTAGTGTAGCACGCCTGACCACAGTTTGTAAAGGGTTTTTACTTCTTGGGGCGTCTTCGGAGGCGGGGGGCGAATTTGAGGCGACGACCGGTGACAGGGTTTGATCCCTCCTCCTCGTCGTAGAAGAAGTCGGGCTGGGCGTATTGGTCGTAAGTGACCATCAGGGCGCGCGATTCGACGGCGCGTAGGGTTTGCAGCGCTACGGACACAAGGATCAGCACGCTGGTGCCACCGATGGTGATGTTGACGTTTTTAAGGAAGATCTGGGCGATGATGGGTATGACCGCCAGCAGGCCCAAGCTGATGGCGCCGAAGAGAGTCAGGCGGTTAACGATCTTGGCCAGGTGCTTCTCGGTCTGTTCGCCGCCGCGAACGCCTTCTATAAAGCCACCTTGCTTGTGCAGGTTTTCGGCGATTTCCTTGGAGTTAAAGCTGATGCTGGTGTAAAAGAATGTGAAAACGAAAACCAGCGTAAAGTATGTGACCGGGTAAATATAGGCCTGCCAGCCTAGCTGGGCGAAGGTCGAGGCCGACGGCGTTTGGAACCAGGTGCTCAGCTGGGCGCCGATGTGCGCCAGATGCACGCTATGGTTATGGATAAGTATTTGGCCCAGGAAGTTTGGCACGCTTAAAAAGGCCACGGCGAAGATAATCGGCACCACGCCGGCGGTGATCAATTTAACGGGCAAAACGGTCGTTATACCGCCGTAGGCGCGGTTGCCCTGCACCCGTTTGGCGTAGTTAACCGTCAGGTTGCGGGCCGCCTCGTTGAGCATCACCACCAGCCAGGTCACCACCAGCACCGACGCCGCTATGACAACGCCGTAAATAAAGGCCGTTTTGTTGATTGGTAAGTTGTGGCCGAACAGCACCCAGTGGTCTTTCTTGTTATAAATCGAACTGGCCAGGCTGGAAATTTGGCTGGGCAGGCGGCTAACTATACCAACCGTAATTAACAGCGAAATACCGTTACCGACGCCCTGCTCCGTCACCAGCTCGCCGAGCCACATCAATAGCATCGATCCGCCGGTCAGCGCGCCCACCATCAGCGCCCACTGCATCGGGCCGGCGTGGGCAGTGATGTCGCCAATGCCACCTATGCTCTGGGCGTAGGTACGGATCAGGTAAATCGAACCAACGGCTTGGATAAGCGCCAGCGGGAAGGTCAGGATGCGGGTGTACTGGTTAATCTTCTTCTGGCCGAACTCGCCTTCTTTGTGCAAGGCCTCAAGTTGTGGCACGGCCTTGGTCAGTAACTGCATAATAATCGAGGCGTTAATGTACGGCCCCAGGCCGGCGATCATTATTGAAAAGTTGGCCAGGGCGCCACCCGACAGGACGTTAATGAAGCTCAGTAACTGCGGCGTGTTATTGGAATTAAAGAGGTTTTGCAGGACCTGGTGAAGCGTGGCTGGGTCGCCCAACGGCACCGGAATGTGCGCCAGAATGCGGAAAACCAGCAGTATTCCGAGCACCGCCAGGATGCGCTTGCGCATATCCGGATGAGCCAGCGATTTGGCTATTACTTTCCAGTTCATAACTGTTTATTGACCCTCATTTGCTTCCTTACATTAAAGCATAAAGCCCCACCAAAGTCCCGCTGGCTACTTCTCCGGTTTGGACTCTTTGGACTTGGGGCGGCCGAGACGGGCGGTTGGCTCGAACGTGCCGCCGGCGGCCTGGACTGCCTCGATGGCGCTAGCGCTGGCTCGCGGTAACTTGACGGTGACTTTCTTGGTCAGGTCGCCTTTAACGATTAGCTTAACGCTAACGAAGGCGTTGCTTATCAGGCCGGCCTCGGCCAGTACTGTAGCGTCGACGGTTTTGCCAGCGAATTGTTCCAGTTGGCCGGTATAGACGGTTTCGGGCGCGATCTTGTGGCTACGAAAACCGGGCAGTTTGGGGAGCTTCTGCATCAGGGGGTTGCTACCGCCGGCAAAGCCCGGCTTGGCGCTAGAGCCGGTGCGAGAACCTTGGCCCTTGGTGCCGCGGCCGGCCGTTTTGCCCTGGCCGGCGGCGATGCCGCGGCCAACGCGCTTGGCAGGTTTCGGTGTAGCGGTTTTAAGTTCGTGATACTTCATTACTTGGCCTCTTTGGTTGCTTTAGGCTTGGTGACAGCTTTCGGCGTGGCTTTTTTGTCAGCGGCGGGGACGGCTTTTGTGGCCGGTTTCTTAGGCTTGTAGGTGACCCATTTGTCGGCCGGAACCAGGCTGTCAAGCGCGCCGATAACGGCGTAGGCGGTGTTGGTCTTATTGGTGGATCCCAATGATTTGCTGAGGGCGTTCTTAACGCCGGCTACTTCCAGGATGGTGCGAACGACGCCGCCGGCGATCAAACCGGTACCGGCGCTGGCTGGCTTCAGCAGGATGTGCGCGCCGCTAACTTTGTACTCGATTTCGTGGGGCAAAGTTCCCTTGTAAAGAGTGACCGTCACGAAGTTCTTCTTGGCGACCTCGGTGGCCTTGGTGACGGCGGCGGTAACGTCGGCGCCTTTGGCCGAACCAATACCGACCTTATGTTTCTTGTCGCCGACGACTACCAGGGCGCGGAAACGGAAACGACGGCCACCTTTAACGACGCGGGCCACGCGGTCGATGTGCAGGGTGCGTTCGTCGAACTGCTTTTCTTCGGGTTGGATTTCGGGGCGCCGATTGCGGCGTTGCTGTTGTGGGGGTGCCTGTGTGTCTGCCATGCTAGAACTCCAATCCTGCTTTACGGGCGGCGTCGGCCAGGGCCGCGACGCGGCCATGGTAAAGCTTGCCGCCGCGGTCAAAAACGACATTTTTTACTTTAAGGGTTTTGGCCTTGCCGGCGATTTCGGTGCCGGCCCAAACGGCCTTTTCGGTCATAGTACCCTTAAGAGCCTTTTGGCCGACAGTGGTAACACTGCCAAGCGTCTTATGGGCCTCATCATCGATTAACTGGGCCGAAATGTGGGTATTGCTAACGTAAACGCTCAGGCGCGGCCGCTTGGCCGTGCCGCTAACAACGGCTCGAACCCGGCCTTGGCGGCGCACCCGATTATTCTGCTTGTGAATTAATTGCTTGCTCATGCTTTGTCCTTACCGCTTTTACCGCTCTTGCGCAGGACGCGCTCGCCCTCGTATTTGATGCCCTTGCCCTTATACGGTTCCGGCTTCTTAAGAGCCCTGATTTCGGCGGCCACCTGGCCTACTTGCTGGCGGTCGATGCCGCTGATGGTGATGGTGTTCTGATCGACAGTGGCGGTGACGCCGGTCGGAATCTTATAAATGATGTCGTGCGAAAAGCCGACGTTCAGCTTGAGGTCGGTGCCGGCCAGCGCCACTCGGTAACCAACGCCGTTAATTTCCAGCTTTTTGCTAAAGCCTTCACTGACGCCGGTGACCATGTTGTTAAGCAGGGCGCGCATCAGGCCGTGTTTGGCGCGGATTTTGGGCTCGTCGTTGGCGCGGGTGACGATAATCTCTTCGCCCTCTTGCTTGACGGTGATGTCGGGCATGGTGAACTGGGTCAGCGTGCCCTTACTGCCGGCCACGGTAATTTCGGAGTCGGTGGTAGTGATTGTCACACCGCTCGGGATGGCGATCGGCTGTTTTCCTACTCGGCTCATATTACTTCCTAACTCCCCTAATAAACTTTACAAATTAATTCGCCGCCTATTTTGGCGGTCTTGGCTTTGTCGCCGGTCATCAGGCCTTTGCTGGTGCTGACAATAACGATGCCTCGGCCGCGCATAACGGTCGGGATTTCGCGGGCGGTAACGTAGTAACGGCGGCCCGGCTTGCTGACACGGACTATCTCAGTGATGCGGGCGTTGCTGTCTTCGCCGTTAATGCGGACTGTGAGGGTTTTGCCAATGGGCGCCTTTTCGACAGATACGCCATCAACGAAATTACTCTCGGCCAACAGGCGGGCCACGGCCTCCTTAACGTTGGAGTGCGGCAGGCTGACCTCGGACTTGCGTACCGAAATGGCATTACGAATACGAGTCAGCATGTCGGCGATTGGGTCGGTTGTAGTTTTGCTCATATATCCTCCTACCAGCTCGATTTCGTTATGCCCGGGATTTCACCCTTGCTGGCGTGTTCGCGGAAACTGATGCGGCTTAAACCAAATTGACGCATATAGCTGCGTGAACGGCCAGTTTCGATGCAACGATTTGTCCAGCGTGTCGGCGAAGAGTTCCTTGGAAGTTTCGCCAAACCCTCTTGGTCACCTAATTCTTTCAATTCCTTACGCTTGGCGGCGTAACGCTGGATCATTTTCTGCCGCTTCAGATCGCGGGCCACGATTGATTTCTTAGCCATTACTTATCTCCTTCCTCTATACTTGGCTGGGGTCTTAGTTCTTCAAATATAGAACCCCCAAACACATAGTGCATCGCTAGTGTTCTAGCACTTAGTCTTTCGATCAGTTGACGCGCTTGTGGAGAGACATTGGCAAAAGCATCTTCTGGACTTTCCACGTCTCGTTGTAATTCTTCAAACCCGGGCAAGGACATTTCTCCAAAATCTTTCATTACTTGTTCTCCTTCTCGAAGGGCATGCCGAATTTCTCGAGTAGAGCTCGGGAGTGTTCGGGCGCCTTAGAATTAATTATCAAAATTACCTGCAAGCCATGGGCCGGGGTGGTTTCTTCGAAGCTAAGTTCGGGGAAGACCGATTGGTCGGTAAAGCCGATGGCGTAGTTGCCCTGCTGGTCGAAAGCCTTCTTGCTGACGCCGTGGAAGTCGCGTAATCGAGGTAGCACCAGGGTAATAACGTGGTCCAGGAATTCGTACATGCGCTCACCGCGTAAAGTAACTTTGAGGCCGATTTTGTTGCCTTCACGCAGTTTGAAGCCGGCAATGGAGTTCTTGGCGACGGTTTGGACCGGCTGTTGGCCGGTGATTTTACGGAGGGTGTTGGTGGCGGCTTCCATCAATTTTTTATCGTCGTTGGCCCGGCCGAGACCGCTGTTAACAACGATCTTTTCGAGTCTGGGTACTTCGTGGATGTTCTTCAGCCCAAGCTCCTTCAGGAGATCCTTGGCGATAGTATCGTTGAACTGAACGCGCAGGCGGGCGCCCGTATTTGCTTGCTTAGCGGTTGCGGTGGCCATTACTTGATCTCCTTTCCGGTCTTTTTATAGACCCTTACTTTTTTACCGTCAGCGGCAAGCTTGTAGCCTATGCGGCTGGCTTGTTTGCCGGTGGGTTCGACGATGCTGACCTTGCTGACCCAGATGGGCTTGGTAACTTCGATGATGCCGCCTTGTGGGTGCTGTTGGCTGGGCTTCTGGTGCTTCTTAACGACATTGATGCCCTCAACGGTCACTTTGTTCTCGGTGGGGTGCGTGGCCGTAATTTTGCCGGTTTTACCCTTGTACTTGCCGGCGCGGACGATAACCGTGTCACCCTTTTGCAGGCGGATCTTGAAACGGGTTTTAGCGGTGCTCATTACAGTACCTCCGGCGCCAGCGAGACGATTTTAGCGTAGCCCTGATCGCGCAGTTCTCGGGGCACGGGGCCGAAAATACGGGTACCGCGCGGCAGTTTGTCGTCGCCGATAACAACAGCGGCGTTGTCGTCGAATTTAATGGTCGAGCCGTCTTTGCGGCGGATCTGGTTGCGGGTGCGAACGACGACGGCCCGAATGACGGTCTTCTTCTTGACCTGGCCATTAGGCGCGGCTTCTTTAACGGTGGCCACGATAACGTCGCCGACCCGCGCGTAGCGCTTGCGGCTACCGCCCAGCACGCGGATGCAGAGGATTTCTTTGGCGCCGCTGTTATCGCAGACGCCTAAACGAGTTTCCTGCTGGATCATTCGGCGGCCTCCTCTTTAGTTTCGTCAGGGGCTTCTTCGGCTTCTTCCTTAGGAGTCTTCGACTTGCTGGCCGGCTTTTCTTCTTTTTCGATCTTGGTAGCGGCCAGGGTATCTTCGCGCAGTACCGGCTTTTCTATAATCTTGCTTAGAACATGGCGTTTGCGCGCGCTCAAAGGCCGCGTCTCAACAATCGAAACTTTGTCGCCCGGTTCTGCTTCGTTCTTTTCGTCGTGCGCCATGAACTTCTTGCTGATGGTGTATTGCTTGCGGTACAGCGGATGAGTCTTGCGCTCGTGAACGGTCACGACGATGGTTTTATCGCCCTTAGTAGAGGAGACGACACCGATAATTTGTTTAGCCATTATTTGGCCTCCTTGCTTAGGGCCTCGCCAAGCACGGTTAGCATGCGGGCGAGGTCTTTACGTTTATGGCGGATAACCCGGTTATTCTGGATTTCTCCCATATAAAGCCGGCGCTTCAGCTCGACGATTTCTTCGCGGAGCTTGGTGCTTTCAGTAGCTAGATCGGCGGTGGTTAATTTACGGATTTCAGCGATTTTCATTACGCCTCCTCCCGGATCAGGAATTTGGTCTTAACCGGCAGTTTGTGGGCCGCCAAGCGCATTGCTTCGCGGGCCACGTCTTCCGGTACGCCCTGCATTTCGAACATGATAGTACCGGGGCGGACCTTGGCAACATGAAAGTCAGGGTTGCCCTTGCCGCTACCCATCTTAACGTCTTGCGGTTTGCGGGTAACAGGGGTGTGTGGGAAAATGCGGATCCAGATTTTACCGCCGCGCTTGATGTGGCGGGTCATGGCCTGGCGGGCGGCTTCAATCTGCCGTGAGGTAATGCGCTCGTTGCTCTGCGACTGCAGGGCGTATTGGCCAAAGGCAATGTAATTGCCGCTGGTAGCCACGCCTTTAATGCGGCCCTTACGCACCTTGCGGTGCTTTTGGCGCTTTGGCAGTAACATTACTGGGCCTCCCCTTTATAGATCCAGACCTTGACGCCTATGATGCCGGCGACGGTTTGGGCGTTGACCTGGGCGTAGTCGATGTCGGCGCGGAGGGTGTGCAATGGCACACTGCCGGCGACTTCTTTTTCGCGGCGCGACATTTCAGCGCCGTTCAGGCGGCCGGCGACTTCCACACGGACGCCCTTGGCACCGGCTCGCATGGTAGCGGCGGCGGCCGATTTAACGGCCCGGCGGAAGCTCATGCGTCGTTCCAGCTGGTGGGCGATATTCTCGGCGACCAATTTGGCGTACAGGTCGGGCTTTTTGACTTCTTCGATGTTGATGCGCACCGGGATGGCGTAAATCTTTTCAATGGCAATCTTAAGTTCGGTGGCACCGACGCCGCCGCGGCCGATCACCACGCCGGCTTTGGCGGTGGCGATGGTAACGGTTACCAAGTTAGCGGTGCGGGCGATTTCTACCTTATTAATAGCGGCGCGGCTACCCAGCTTCTTAATAATCAAGCGGCGGACGGCCAGGTCGTCTTTAAGAAACTTGGCGTAATCGCGCTTATCTACGAACCATTTGCTGCGCCAGTCCTTATTGACCTGGAGACGCATTGAAATCGGGTTTACTTTTTGACCCATTACTTGGCCTCCTCTTTGACTGGTTTAGGCGTGGCTTTGGCGGCCGGCTTCTTAACTTCTCGCTTCTCGCCGTCAACGATGACCCGAATATGCGACGTTTTGCGCTGGAACGGGTGGGCGAGGCCGTGCGATACCGGGAGGTAACGCTTCAGGCGCGGGCCGGGAGTAACAGAAATTTCGGTGATCTGCAGTGTAGCCGGCTTGTATCCATGATTGTGGTCGGCGTTGGCCTTGGCGCTCTCGATGGCCTTGCGCACCGGCACGGCCGAGCGGCGCGGCACGTGGCTCAGGATAGTCAGGGCGTCTTCGACGCTACGGCCTCGTACCAAAGCAGCCACCACGGCGACTTTGCGCGGGCTCATGCTGACTCCTTTGGCTAGGGCTTGAACAGGCATTACTTGGCTCCCTTGGCTAACTTACCGCCGTGCGAGCGGAACTTACGGGTCGGCGCGAACTCGCCGAGCTTGTGGCCAACCATGTTTTCGGTAATGAAGACCGGCACGTGAACCTTGCCGTTATGTACGGCAATTGTCTTGCCGACAAATTCCGGCGCAATGGTGCTCGAGCGCGCCCAGGTCTTAACAATTGTGCGGTCGTTATCACCCAGGGCGCCGACCTTCTTGGCCAGTTTAAAGTCGATGAAAGGACCTTTCTTTAATGAACGACTCATTGCACGCCTCCGCTAACCCGGCTCATTTGATGATTTGCATAAACCGACATTGCGGCCTGTTCAAAAACAGGTAAGTCATCGCTCGCGATAGGCGGTTCGGCGGCCGAGGCAAAACGTTCCAGAGCCCAGGTAACTGAGACGGGATCGTCTTGTACCGCTAATCTCAGGATGATGCCGGTGGCCACACGGCCAAGGGTTGCGATATCCTCTTCGGTGCGGTCAAAACATTCGCCGCTGTAGCGCCCCCAGCGGCCGCCAGGATATACACGCCCGGCGCGAACCACACCGAGAGCTTCGTCAGACTCAGCTTCAGAGCCGGCAGAGGCGTCTAGAGCTCGGCGCCTTTTAATAGCTTCGTCAATCTTATTTGTATCCATCATTATCTCCTCTTGCTCGCGTGGCGTGACCTTACGATAAATTGGCTGGTGCTCTTGCGGCGGCGGGTCTTATAGCCGAGGGTCTTCTGGCCCCAGGGCGTTTTGGGGGCGGCGCCGTGGTTCTTGCCGCCGCCGATACCGTGGCGGCCGCCGTCGCCACCGCCGTGGGGGTGGTCAGCGGCATTCATAACAACGCCGCGCACGCTCGGGCGCTTACCCTTGTGGCGGTTGCGGCCGGCTTTGCCGATCTTGACGTTCTGGTGCTGTTCGTTGCCGATAACGCCCATGGATGCCATGCAGTTTTCGTTGATAAGCCGGACTTCGCCGCTAGGCAGACGCACCTGGGCATAGCCGCCGTCGCGGCCCATCAGCTGGGCGCTGTTGCCGGCGCTGCGGACCATCTGGGCGCCGCCGCCGACCTTCATTTCGATGGCGTGAATGGTACTGCCGACGGGGATGTTCTTCAGAGGCAAGCGGTTGCCGGTTTCAATCGCCACTTCTTCGCCGCTGGCGACCTTTTGACCGACTTTCATGCCCTGGGCGGCCAGGATGTAGTGATAGGTGCCGTTGGTTTCTTTAATACGGGCGATGCGGGCGCTGCGGTTGGGGTCGTATTCGATATGCTCGATGGTAGCAGTTACGCCGTCGGCCAGTTTGAAGTTCATAATGCGGTAAAACTTTTTGGCGCCGCCGCCCTTATGGCGGGTGGTGATGCGGCCCTGGTTATTGCGGCCATTGCCGCGGCGTTTAATAACCGTTAAAGACTTCAGCGGCTTCTTAGTGGTGATGCCGTCAAAGTCCTGGCTGGTCATGCCCCGCCGGCCGGGAGTAGTCGGGTTGTAGGTCTTAATAGCCATTATTTACGCCTCTCGTGCCGACGCTTAAGACTCGGAATCCGCCAACCGCGGCGAACCTTGGGCTCTTCGACGACCGGTTCCGCCTCTTTAACTTCAGCGGCGGGCTTGGCCTCGGGTTTAGCCTCCGGCTTGGGCTTAGATTCGGCCTTTGGAGCGGCGGCTTTCTTGGGAGCCTTCTTGGCGGTCTTGGCGGCCTGCTTTTCGGCGGCTTTGTCGACTTTTTCCTGGACGGTCTCTTCCTTCTGGATTTCTTCTTCTATGGCGTCAAAGAATGGCAGGCGGTTGCCCTTGGCCAGGGTAACATAGGCTTTGCGGACGTCGTTGCGGCGGCCATCGGCGTTTTTGTAACGTTTGCCGCTGATGCTGACAATCCGCTTGGATTTGCCGGCGATGTTGGTCAGGTTGACCTTGACTACCTTAACCTCGAACTGTTGTTCGACGGCGCGGGCCACGGCGTGCTTGTTGGTGCCGGTGGGCACTTCTACCACGTAAACGCCGGCGGCGCTTTGGCCGTAGGTCTTCTCGCTGAGGCGGGGACGCAAAGTAAGTGTTTTACTCATTACTTGGCCTCCTTGCCCAGCCAGTCGGCTGTCACTTTGAGCGCCGCCTGGTTAAAGATGATCGAATCGGCGTTCAAAACATCATATACATTCACGTAATTGGCGCTGACCACCTTAACATTCGGCAGGTTGCGAGCGGCTCGCACCAATTCGGGTGATTTGTTGTCGACAATGATAAGGATGTTGCGGGTGGCGCCAATTTTAGCCAGTAAGCGGGCTAATTCAGCCGTTTTGCCGTCTTTGGAAACGATGTCTTCGATAACACTGACCTTGTTTTCGACTGCGGCCAGGCTGAGGGCCTGGCGGATGGCCAACCGCTTGGCCTTGGTGTTCATCTGTTTGGAATAGTTCTCTTGGCCGGTAGGGCCAAAGGTGATGCCGCCGCCGCGCCAGATAGGCACGCGCGAAGAGCCGAAGCGGGCCCGGCCGGTGCCTTTTTGCTTCCAGGGCTTGCGGCCGCCGCCGCGCACCAGGCCACGGGTTTTGGTTACTGCCAGGTTCTGGCGGCCATTGGCCTGATAAGCCACATAGGCGGCTTTAAGAAGTTCGTGATTGGCGGCCTCGACGCCGAAAACTGCCTTGTCGAGCTTGGCCGGGGTGGTGGCTTTGGTACCGGCTTTGGTAAAGGTCGCGACAGCCATTACTTGGCCTCCTTCAGGATAAGAATGCCTTTTTTAGGGCCGGGAACGGCGCCTGTAACACCGATGACGCCAAGTTCGGTATCGACCAGGGCAACCTTTAGGCCCTTAACTGTGATCTGTTCGTGGCCCAGCTGGCCGGCCATCTTGGTGCCTTTGAAAATGTGCTGGGGGTACATCGAGCCGATGGAACCCGGTTTTCGGGTGTTGCCCTTGCCGCCGTGGGTTTTGCGCTGGCGGTGGAAGTTGTGGCGGCGGATGGTGCCGGCCCAGCCCTTGCCCTTGGTAAGGCCGGTGACCTGGACTTTATCGCCGACACTAA
>CAYUNY010000016.1:0-11158 GCA_964446315.1 uncultured Candidatus Saccharibacteria bacterium | reverse complement strand
GTAACAGATTACCGCCGGCAGTGTTGTTGATGAAGATAGCACTGTTGCCGCTGCCATTGTTTTGGGCTGCGCCGGGGCCGAGGATCACGGCCGCGCCGGCACCGGTAGCACAGGTATTTCCAGAGGTACAGATGGTCTGACTGGCCGGGCCGACATTCGGGAAGACGAATGACCGGCCATTGCTGGTGAAGGTCAGTCCATTAGTGCTGTCATCACCAACACTGTTACCGGCGCTGAGCGTCAGGTTGCCGTTGAGCTGCAGACTGGCAAAGGCCGGGGAGCTGATGACGGCGATGTCCTGGGGTAGTGACAGGGTCACGTTGCCGGTACTACTCGACACATTGACCTGGTTGGGGGTGCCGGTGAGGCTGGTAACACCGGTGTTATTGATGGTCGTACCGTTGATACTGATGCCCCCGCCGGCAGTTAGCGTCACATCGCCGGACTGGCCGTTGACACTGGTGACTACCTGGCCGCTGTTGCTGGCCGCTTGCAGTACCGCCGAACTGATGGACAGCTGGCCGTTGTTCATGACCAGGCCCTGGCCAAGGCCGATGTTGCCACTGGCCCCACCGATAGAGCTGACGTACTGACCGATGCTCTGGCCAATGGCTATAAACTGGCTGCCGTTGTAGTAGTACGGTTGTTTGGTGATTTCATCGAAGTAAAACTGGCCGAGGGTGCCATTGGTCGGTTGGGCGGACGGGGTCAGTACCAAGGTGTTATTTGCCCGCAATTGGCCATTAACTTCCAGATAATCGGCCTGGCCGACACCCAACTGGCTGGGTATCCCAAGATTATCAACCTTCAAGGCCTGAACTGAGGCGCTTTGACCGTTCAACCGGTTGGAGTCGACGGTCTTGGTGCGGTTGCTAAGGAATAAGCCCAGCACCGTAATAGCCACGACAATCGCCAGCAGGCTACCGGTCGTCATCAAAGCCTGTCTGTTAAACCTGAATATCGAAGGTCCTCTTGATGGCTTGACCAGTTCGTTGTTTTCTCCCTGGTAAACGCTGGACTGGGTTGGCGACGTGTCCGGTGATTCCAGCGAATCATCTGATAGGCTGGAAGATTCGCGCGTTTCAGTCCTGCTTCTGGTGGCGGGCGTAGTTGTCGGCTGAGCCAATTGGCCCTGTGGGCGCCGTTTGGACTGGCTAAGCGGAGAGGCCGCTGTAACGGTGGTCGCGGGTTCCTCAGACTCCAGGCTGCCCGGGTCATAAGTCGACGTTGAGCCCGGATTGGCTACCGATATTGGGGCATCTGAGACCGCAATAGCGCCAGTTTCGTTAAGGGGGAGAGGGGCGTGAATGGTGTGAATCTTGAATAGCTCGGCAGCTATGCGGTGGAAGTGTTCCCCTAGGGCAGATTCCAGTCGATTAGCCTTTTGGCGGGCCAAATAAATCTGGCGACGCTGTAACTGTTTGCGGCAAGCCGGCGAACAAGTCTTAGCATCCGCACGCTTAAACTGGAAAGCGTTATTACAGACGATGCAGATTCTTGTTTTGTTGGCCATCTTGGTGTTGATATTTTTGCTTTTAATGCGCAAATATAGTGTTCATTATCGGCCGGATCTGTGACATTGTCAACCTGTTACAACTGTGACTTTCTGTGACTTTTGCAGCATTTTTTGCCGCCACATCTGCACTACTATTTTTGGCAGTCCTCACCCGAAATATGAACCTAACTTCTTAATTTAAGATACGCGTTCACCGGGTTGATGTGTCAGTCTGCGGCTTATTTCCAACCCCCCTTAAAAAATAGTGGCTAGGATCATGACGACTTATCCACAGGAAGCAACTTCCAAACTGCCCCGGACACCTGCTAGCGTAATAGAAACATGATTAGAGCTGTGGCCAGCACGGCTACAGCCAGCACCATGCCAAACGTCGTGAGCAGCGAGCGGTAAATTGCACGTTTTGCTAAGGGGTTACGGCCAATCGAGATGATCGATCCGTAGATCGAGCCGTACACCAGAACAATCAGGGTGACAAAGGCAACCACACCAACCATCAAACTTATAACGATACGGCTGGTTGATATTGTGTGGCCGGTCAAGGATTTGACTATCTGCTGCAAGCCGTTTACATTAGCCGCGCTGCCGGCAGGGTTATCGGGGCCAGCAGCAATATTGATTCTGACGAAACCGACATTCACCTGGGCTGTTTGGCCATTTTTAAGGGTAACGTCCCTGATTACGGCGCCGGTTGACTTAGCATCAAAAGCCGTCTGTGCCAATCCGATTGTATGGTCCCCGCCGCCGGATTTCATGCCCACGCCACTGATCGGTGAGATAGCCACCTTATCCCCAACTTTAATCGCTCCGTTCAGCGTACTTACCAAAACATTGGCGTTACCGCTAGTAGCTACTTGTGCAAGCTGGTCGCTAGCATTAACCGCCAGCAAAGAGTCACCTTTAGGCACGACCACTCCGAGGAAGCGTAAGGCATTATCGGTGTTCGCCGCCTCGACATAATCGGACCGCTTGGGGTCAAGACTGACTATACTGCCGTTGGCAATAGCTGTCGTCGAGTGATACGAATGCGACAGATTAGCCGAGCTTGCTCCGGCCGAAGCTAAGCCCAACAGACAAAAGGCAATTCCAAAGGTTGATACCAATAGTCCAAAACCGCGTATGGCACGCATATCGTTTAAGATTATATGGCAAATCAACAGAACTAAACAGAGTTAACACATATTCGTGCTTAACCTATCGGCTATTTGGATCTACACCTCCCCAACTCAACGAAACAGACACCTACGAACAATTTATGTGTGCACTACTCACATCGATTCAATTCCCTACCAAAAGTTATCTGTTAATTGGCAGACATGGTTGTGGGATTTACAGCTTTAAAGAGAGTTCGGTGTATGTATATTGGTTTGGAGGGAATGTCCTCCCGGGCCTAGGAGTTCTAGGCCAGGTTCATGAAACATGAGTACTGCTGCCGACAATTCACCGATGGATGCACGGATATCAAGCGTGATCGCGCCACAATTCTTCAATGTGCTTGTTGAAATCCGCACCGAGGCCTTCTGTCTTATGAGGTGGTACTGCCCCGCCTAATTACCGAAGTGGGTACCACCCTTCAGCGTAACGTTGCCTTTTAGTATAACGTTATTAGCAGTGGCAGTGGCGGTTGTAAAAAACTGGTTATTGCTAAAACCACCGAAGGCGTTGCTACCCCCGGGGTCGATAGCCTGGGCCTTCCAGCAATAGGTAGTCCCCGGAGATAGGGTGCTTTGGTAGGTATAGGTGGCCATAGTAGAACCACTAATCGTGGTGCTGCCAGTGTAGGCTGTGCCTGTTTGCTGGTCTTGGCCGCTCCAGCCGGTTTGCGAGGCGGTTTCGTCTGCCGTGGTGATTACGGTAGTACAGTCACTTTGGTACAGCACTAGCTTGTAGCGCAGGTAGTCGCTATCTACATCACTGGTGACCAGATTGAAAACCGGTATTAACGCAGCCTGGGTGGCCTTGTCTGATGGTTTGTACAGCACCGGCGAAGCTGGCGAACTGTCAGTGGTGAAACTTTGGGTAGCCGACGCGGGGCCAAAAACGTTGCTAGCATTAGGCTCGATAGCCTGGGCCTTCCAGCAATAGGTAGTCCCCGGAGATAGGGTGCTTTGGTAGGTATAGGTGGCCATAGTAGAACCACTAATCGTGGTGCTGCCAGTGTAGGCTGTGCCTGTTTGCTGGTCTTGGCCGCTCCAGCCGGTTTGCGAGGCGGTTTCGTCTGCCGTGGTGATTACGGTAGTACAGTCACTTTGGTACAGCACTAGCTTGTAGCGCAGGTAGTCGCTATCCGCGTCGGTAGTCCTAAATGTAAAACTTGGGCTTTGGACCACGCTTATAGCACCACTTGCTGGCGTACTCAGAGTAGGCGCATCCGGTGTAACAGGGTTTAGGGCTAGTGTAAACCCTATACTGACTGCCGAGGAGCTAGAATTGATAGAGACCGTACCAGAGGCTCCGGCTGCGGATTGCAGCTTGTCCTCTACAGCTACTGTCGCTTTACTACCAGCAGAACCAGCAGACGAACTCGTAGAACCACGCAATGTGGTGCTGCTGCCGGCAGTGTAGGTAGCGCCAGTCGGTGCGCCGTACAAAGCGACTATAAATTCATTAGAACCGGTGGTGGTTATCGACGGGGCTGTGTAGGTTGTACTGGCAGAATTGTTGCTTTGGCTGTTAGATAAATCAACAGGGTTTATGCTGGAAACGCCTGTATATGCAGCTAGCACGCCAGCTGCCTTGACGTTAACATCACATACGGCCGCGCAGGATGCAACATAGAATGAATAGCTTGATAAGGGCGCACTAGAAAGGTACATATAATACACCTTCGCTTGTACTGTGGAGGAACCACTAGCCGATCCTTCGGAGACAAGATTCCAGCCACTGTCATTGGGGAAAACATGGGTTGCGGCCGTTGAATTTACCGCTAGGACTACCACCAGCACATCACCGGCGGCCGCTCCTGTGGGCGTCGTAATTGTTAGGTTAATACTGCCAGCGCCATTATCCGCTACCGACGACGACCTGAACGATATCGCCGCGTGCGCCGGTGCCGGCCGCAAAAACGATGCAATACCAAGAGTCATGATAATAAGTGCTGCGGCAGCAATCCACCGCCGCCGGCCATTACGCCCAGGGTTGTGGCCTGATAACCGGGAACGCGATAAATATGCACCTAGCCTGCTAGACATTAATACTACCCTCTGCAAAGCCTAATTATACAATGCTTACGGTAACAAACAAACTGTGCTGGCGCCGGGGTTAGCCAAGTGCCCGGCACATGGCTAACTAGCCGGGTGGTACTAGCTTTGGGCCAATGCCCGTTAGGAACCCAACCTGAGCTATAATGCTCCATATGGTTGAGGACAACGGAGGCAGTACCAAGCCCAGCTACCCGGCAAAGCAATATCTGGTACGTAGCGCAGCGGTTGGCTTAGCTGGCCTACTTGTTTTAGCGGGGTTCCTGCTAGCCTCACATTTTAAGCACCCGGGGGTAGCAAGCCCCAGGCAGCATTACTTCCCTGCCGCCATCCGCTCAAGCACAAAGTTCCAGCTGTACTATCCCGCGCAATTGCCGTCTGGCCTAAGTGTTGTGGTAGATTCCATAAAAGCTAGCAAGCAAACGGTCTTTTACAACGTGCAGGACACGGCCGGGCATAAGTTTTACGTTAGTCTGCAAGCTTACCCAGCAAACTTTGACTACGAGGCTTTTAAGCAAAAGTTTTCTAATACTGATGAATTTAATACCACCGTTGGCAATGTGCTATATGGCGACGCCGGCTACGCTTTGGTTGCCAGCATCCGCACCAATGACAACTCGTGGATACTCATAAACGCTCCGGACACCTCCACCGGCAGCGAGCTCCAGGCCATTACCCGCAGTTTTGTAAAGGCTAACTAGCGGCCACCAGTGGTGGTGGACACACCGCGCCACTGGAAGTAATCGACGTAACAGTTAAGCGCTGTGGTGGTCGATGCAAAGCAGGTGTAGGCAGGACCAAGTTTGTTGGTGGCGCCGGCGTCGTAAGTTATACCAGTCAGGGCGTGGGTTTCCGGCGTGCTACCCGAGGGCGTAATGATGAAGGTTACGGCAGTCGATGAAATGATGCGGATTTCCATGCGGTACCAGGTGTTAGCCGACGCTGTCGTAGTAGTTGAAGCACAGGTCGCAGCGGCGTTGTTGGCGTAGCAGTAGCGCCAGTGGGTGGCATCTGAGCCGGTCGCGTATTCGAACCAGGCGCCAGAGGTAGGTGCGGTGTTGGAGCTTTGGTTTGTCCAGCCCGTCCGGAAAGTACCCGTTTGGGCACCTATAGCCACGGTCGTCTTGTAGACATCTCCGGTACCGACTACTTGGGCAAGCGTGGGTGTGCCGGCTGCCGTGCCGCCTTCGGTCATAGCACAACCATTTCCGCTGGCTGCCCCGGCAGCAAGACGCAGCGTACCCGGGTGGTCATGGGCCAATGCCGGCCCAGTTTGGTTATATGCAACTGCACACGATGTTGTGGAAGTGACATTCCAGCCCAATGTACCAACATTAGTTATATTAGTCGCGCCGGCGGCAACAGTGTTGCCGCTTAGGAATTCATCAACCATTACAAAGGTGTGGTCTATGGCATTTATGCCGCAATCGGTCCAAACACCGCCCTGCCCACAGCGGAAGCTGGCCATAGCGCTGTTGTAGTACATGGAGCCATCGACTTCGGTCGGTTCAGTGTTGGTGTTGCTGTAGTTGTTGAGCACCAGCAGTACACCGTTTGTGCTGGCAGTGGTACTGCCTATCTGGACGTAGTTATTCAGGGTATCGACACTCAGTTCTGCGATGTTAGAAGTGCTTGTAACCGTAAGGGCATCCGTCGAATCACCGTTATTTAAGATTGCCAGCGGGTTAGTAAAGACGCCGAGGTTTAAGATCTGGCCAGGCTGGTAAGCGGTGGGGGTAGTTATATTACCGGAGCCGCCGGCAAAGTTATTGGTCTGGAGCTGGACGGCATCTATATATATGGTCCTTGAGGTGGAGTCGTTTTGCGTAATTTTAAGGTCGGTTAGGGTATTGCCGGTAGTGACCGAGCAATAAAGCTGCTGGAAGCCATTGGCATTTATGGTTGTGCCGGCCGCCGGACTACAAGTGGGGTTGCTACCTCCATCGGTAGCTGTAACAGTGAACAGCGTACTAGCCATGGTGCCGCTCGACATTTTGGCATAGAAGCTAACAATATACGTGCCCGACCCCGGCGCAGTAGTAAAGCTGCCGGTGTGCAAGCCGTCGCCGCTTGCGGCAGTGGTGGCAACTTGCGCAGAGAATATGCCATTAAACGTATGCTGTTTGTTGGTGTTTTGGGTTAGGGTTGCAGCCCCGCTTTTGTCCCAGCCAGCCGCGGCATTGTTGAACGCGCCACTTTCGAAGCCCGGGTAGTTAAGATAGTTCAGGGTTGAACCGTTTGAATCCTGTGAAACGGTATCAACTATCATTACCGGCGCGGCTACGGCGTTTTGGACTTGGAAGGCGCCGGTAGCATTGGTGGTAGTCTTAACAATCGCCCCGCTATTACTGACTGTAACGTTGGTACTCCCGCCCTGCAAAACGGCCGACGCCCCGCTAGTGGTGCTACCTAAGGTTACCGCTTTGGCGTTGGAGCCGGTACCGACATTAACAGCACCTGTAGTGCCGGAGTCGAAGCTGGCGGCATTAGTGCTAGTAGAGCTAACCGTAAGGGTGGTGGTACCGGTAATGGTCAACCCCGTGCTGGCTGCCGACTGCAAGGTGTTGGCAATCAGCGTGCTGCCAGCAGACACGGTCGCATTACCGTTGAAGGTGGTCGTACCGGCCACCGTTACGTTGCCATCGCGGCTGACGCTAAATTTGCTGGTGCCATTAAGCGTAGCGTTTATGAGGTTCGCGGTGCTGAGGCTGGAGGTGTTGACCTCGTTCACCAGCAGCACATTCGGCGCCGAGTTGCTGCCGGTGCTGGCATCTTCTACCTTCAGCACGCTACCGGTTAAGGAATTGGCAGCGCCGGTAAGAGCACGCTGGATCAAGAAGTCGTTTAGGGAATAGGCAGCCGACGGGGTGTACGTTTTGGCAAAGCTATATATGTCCGTAGCGCCGGTGAGGTTACCGGTTATGTTGCCATTACCGCTACCGATTTGCGTGTTGCCGCTGCTGGCTGCAAATATGGCGGTGCTCGTGCCGTCGTTGTAACTGATGCTGGCATAGTTGCTACCGCCACTGCCATAAACCTTCAATACTGCCGTAGCGGCAGATGTATCAAGGGCTAGCGCATTGGTGCTGGCATTCTGGACAAGGAAGGCAGACGAATTGCCAGACGGATTAACGGTTACAGTGCCCAGGAAGGTCTTGTTGCCGCCGAAGCTTTGGGTAGTGGCGTTAACTACTCCGCCGAAGCTGCCACTGGCGCTGTTAAGGTTGAGCGCGCCACTCGCGAAGGTTGCGCCATTGGCGTTAGCGCTACCAGCAGAATCTATGGCACCCAAACTAATGGTGCCACCACCACAATTTGCCAGCGTCTGCAGACAGACGGTATCAGTCGGGCCAGTGCTAGCAGGTAGGGTGTAGGTAGTGCTCTGTGACAGGCTGCCGAAGGTCAGTGCGCCATTGAAGCCGCTGCTGACTTTGTAGTATTGGCCGCTGCTATTTATGCCGCCCAGGACTGCGCCCGTAGAACTTTGCAGCTGCAACAGATCCCCGGTCTGACTCGGGGCAGCCTGGACGATGAGCGGTTTGTCGGTAGCATTGAGGCTGGATACGAACAGGCCGCCGTTGCTGACTACACCGCCGCTGGCGGCTACGGTAGTACCGGTGGCACGGGCATAGACCAGCGGGGTGCTGGCTAGGACTAGCTGGCCACCCCACGCACTGACCGTACCGCTACCGCCAGTACCGCCCGGGAAGATATCTACCTTGATGTTGCCGGTAAAGCCATTGGTGTTTTGGGTGACAAAGAACCGCTGCCAAGTGGTGGTGGCGGTGACGGTCTTCACTGTGCCGGTGCCGGTAGTTGCTCCGTCTATGCGTAGGTCGACTGCTTGGGTGCCGCTGGCAGTCTTCAGCCAGACGCTGAAGGTGTAGTTGGCGTTGGTGGGGGCAGTGCCAGAAGTTTGAGTTACTGAGCCGCCGCTGGCTGAGTCAGCCAGTGACTCAGCGGTGGTATTGGTGTCAGGCGCGGCTACTGTGTCAGCCGTCGGGGCGGTCACGTTGGTCTTGGTCCAGGCGGCATTGTCGAACTGCTCGCTGTAAGTCAGCAGGTTGGCGAACGGCCCTATGCCACCATCACCATTGTTGTAGTAGCCGATGGTCTCTTGGTTGCCGGCGGCATCGGCCCGGAAGAGGTTGGAGCCGGTGGAGTCCTGGAGTTGCAGCAGGTCAGCTGTTTGGCTAGCAGCGCCTTGGATCATGAGGCCGACATTTGAAGCGCTGGTAGTTATGAGCGCGCTATAAGGAGCAGAGCCGCCGGTGCCGCCAACATGTAAGCTGTTACCTGTCACCGCACCTTGGACGTAGAAAGCTTCCCTGTTACTACCGCTATCAGTACCGACGACATAGACATTAGCAGCTAAACCAGTACCATTATTATCCTGGGCTCGGAGAGTTGTAGTGCCGGCGCTGGTGGTGGCAGTAAGCTGGCCATTATTATCAATCCTGGTTAGCAGCGTGCCATTTGATTTTTGGGTCTCAAACAGGTTAGCGCTTTGGCTGGCGCTGCCTTGGATGACCAATCCCTTATTGGCCGCATTACTGGTGCTGATGGCTACTTGGGCGGCAGTGTCAGCGGTGGTGAGGGTGCCGACGCTGAGCGTATTGCCGGTGAAGGCTGTCGGCGTACTGCCGGTGCCGGCGATGCCGGTGTCATTGAACGATGCACCGCTTGTTGTGCCGATGAGGCCAGTGCTGCTAGGTGTGCCGGCAGAGGCGGTGCGATAGACTTTGTAACTGACCGCACCGCTGACTGGAGTCCAGGTAACTGTGTTGAAGTTCGTACCGGTCAAAGTAGCATTACCCGTAGTTGTCTGGGTGGCCGTGGAAGCCGGGGTGATTACACCGCTGGCGCTGACAGCGGCCACGGCGTAGCTGTAGTTGGTGGAGCCGGCCGTGCCGCCCTGGGTGATAGTGGGAGCACCTGGCGTAGCCAATGTGTTGATGGCCGTACCGCCCTGGATCCCACCAGCGAGCTGTAAAGTACCCTGGACAAAGGCATTGCCACCAACTCCAAGGTTTCCACCAGCCTGGATGCTCTGGCCAACGCCCAGGGCGCCTTGGACATTCGTATCACCGGCGAACTGGGCGTTGCTATCTACTTGCAGAGTGCCGAACTCGGCGCCACCCGCTTCCAGCTGCTGGGCATACTCACCACCCAGGTCAAATATTTGTAGTTGGGCGGCGCCTTCACTTGCAACATAGGCATAGCGGCCTTGAACATACATATAGTAGTCGTTTGCCCCTGTAGTTACCGTACCGACAGATATAGGTGAGGCGGGATTACTTATATCAAATGTCTGAAGGTTACCAGCTAATCGGTTTGTAACATAGGCGTAGCGGCCTTGGACGAAAACCGTTACTGGCTGAGAACCAGTAATTGTAGAACTAACCTGTATTGGCGAACTCGGGTTCGAAACATCAAAAATTCTTAGTCTATCTCCGCTTTGATTAGTAACATAGGCGTAGCGGCCTTGAACATACAAGTTACTGGGGCCAGTTACAGTAGTTACACTACCTACGCTTGTCGGGCTTGCCGGGTTACTCACATCAAAGATCTGTAGTAAGTTACTGCTTTGATCACCTACATACGCATACCCGCCCTGAACGTATACGGGCCCTGGCCCTGAATTTGTGCTAACAGTTGAGATTACTCTTGGCGCCGTAGGAGTAGAGACATCTATTATGCGCAAGAAATTATTTGTACTATCAGTAACATAGGCGTAACGGCCTTGAACATAAATCGCATATTGGGCACCGGTGCCAGAAATCGAACCAACAGTGCTTGGAGCCGCAGGGTTAGAAACGTCAACTATGTTCAGGCTGCCTCCCCCCGTAACGTAGGCGTAGTGGCCTTGTACCTGCACCATTTGAGCCGATGGTGATATTGAAGTTGAACCAACTTGGATCGGATTACTTGGGTTCGAAACATCAAAGATCTGCAGAGTATTACTGCCACGATTTGCTATGTAAACATATCTGCCTAGGGCATAGGTGCCGTCAGGCAGCCCGCCAGTTGCTATCGAGCCAATAGCGCTGCTCGGCACTGTGCCACTAACATACACTTGTCCCGTCGGGGTGCCATTGCCACCGACTACCAGTTGGAGGCTGGCGTTGGAGGTTGCAGCGCTCTTGAAGGCAGTGTTGATGCCGGGCGCTACTGCTGTGCCGGCGGTTATGCTGCCGGTATCTGTGAAGCTGTTAGTCAGCACGGTGGTCAGGTATACTTCGCTGCCTGATGCGCCACCGGCGGCGGTGCGGTAGACTTTGTAGCCGCTGGCACCGGTTACGGCCGTCCAGGTTACCGGTAGGGTTAAATTAGTAGTGGTGGTACCGGTTGCTTCGTTGGAGATGGTTGTTTCGCCGCCGGCACTGTCTATGGCTGTCACTTCGTACTTGTATGCCGAGGAGGCCGTGAGGCTACCGCCGGCTGT
>CAYUNY010000015.1:6933-11297 GCA_964446315.1 uncultured Candidatus Saccharibacteria bacterium | reverse complement strand
AGCTACCAAAACTGCCCGGGCATCCAGGGAAATGGCTCGGTCTTCCACGGCACCTCCACGGTTAACCGCATAGCCAAATTTACAGCGTCGGATACGGTGTCGGATTCGAGCATTAGTGATGATGGCACAACGGTTTCGGTGGGCGCTAACCTGGCTGTAACAGGGACACATACTTTTACTGTTGGAACTGGCACAACGTTGTTAAACGGTGCCCTGACGGTTAACGGTATCACCGGCCTAAACAGTAGCGTGCAGATTACGGGCAATACAACTTTAGCACAACAGTTGACCGTGGCCGGGCTGGCAACCTTCAATGGCGGGATTGGGCTAGGTAACAACAGTAGCTTTACGCAGACCGGCTCGGGTAGCTTCAGTACCGGTACCGGCGCGGTGACGCTTAACGGTAACACCACCATAGCCGGCGCCGGCAGCTTCACGACTGGCAGTGGTGGCGTAGCCCTCAACGGCAATGTTACGCTGGCCGCCGGTAAGAACTTCGTCCAAAATGGCGTAGGCAGTTTCACCACCGGTAGCGGCGCGGTTAACTTGAACGGTGCAACCACCGTTGCCACCACTTTGAGCGTGCTTGGCGGGACGGCATCGCTGGGCAGTAACTCCGTCCAGGGTTCGTTGTTGCTGCAGGCTGGCAATGGTCAAGTAGCTACCTTGCGGGCCATTGGCACGTTGGCCCAGAATACGGTTTATACCTTGCCCGATCCCGGTGCGGCCGGCGCCACGATTTGTTTGACCACCGGTAACTGTGCCGGTACCGGCGGCGGCATCACCGGTAGTGGCACGGCCGGCAACCTTGCTAAGTTCAACGCCAGTGGCAGCATTACCAACTCCGGCCTGAGTGAGAGTGGCAGCACGCTGACCTACGCCGGCAACCTGACCGGCCTGACCGGCCTGACCAGCGCCGGCACTATCACCTTTGGCGGCTTGAATGCCGTTGGTGTCGTCCACACCGACGGTTCAGGAGTGCTCAGCACCAGCGCCGTCGCCCTGGGCACCGACACCTCCGGCAACTACGTGGCCTCCTTGGGCACCTTGACCGGCCTGAGCACCGCCGGCAATGGCGGCGCCGGCAGCACCCCCAGCCTGAGCGTGCTGTACGGCGCCACCGCCAACACCGCCGCCCAGGGCAACACCGTTTTGAGCTTCAGCGGCACCGGCAACCTGGTGGGCTCGGTCAGCGGTACCGCCGGCGGCGGCTTTACCAGCAACACCCTAGCCATTACCAACAGCCCGGTCTTCAGTGGCACGCTGGTGGTACAGGGCGCCAGCACGACCATCGGCGCGGCGGCCGTCCAAGGCTCGTTAATCCTGAACGCCGGCAACACCAAGCTGGGGACTCTGCAGGCTCTGGCCACGCTGGGGCAGAACACTACTTACACCTTGCCCGACCCCGGTCAGGCAACCGCCACCATCTGCTTGAGTACCGGCAACTGTACCTCGGCCGGGGTAGCCGGCGGTGACCTGACGGGCAGCTACCCCAACCCGACCATTGCCAAGCTGCAGGGCACGACCCTGACCTTGGGCGCGCCGAGCAGCGGCCAGATCATCCAGTACAACGGCACGGCCTACGTGAACCAGACGGTGACCGGCGATATTACCCTCGACGGCGCCGGCGTGTCGACCATCGGCAACGGCAAGGTGACAAACGCCAAGTTACAGAACAGCAGCTTGACGGTTACCGCCGGCAACGGCCTACTGGGCGGCGGCTCGGTATCCTTGGGAAGTTCAACTAGCTTAAGCGTAGCCTACGGCAGCACTTTGAACACGGCGGTGCAGGGCAATACCCAGCTAACTGTCACGGCCGGTACCGGCCTGAGCGGCGGCGGTACGATAACCCTGGGTGCCGGTGGCACCACCAGCCTGGACGTGGTTTACGGCAGCACGGCTGGCACGGCGGTTCAGGGTAACATCACCCTGGTTTGCCCGGCCGGCACCGGCAACTTAACGGGTGGTGGCAACAGCGTCACGCTGGGCGCCGGTGGCAGCTGTAACTCCTTGACCGTCGTCAACAGCCCGACCTTTAGCGGTACACTGGCGGTGCAGGGCGCGACCGTAACGGTTGGCGCCGCCGCTCAGCAGGGCTCGGTTGTCTTTAACGCCGGCAACACCTTCAAAGGAACCCTCCAAACTATCAGCACGCTAGGCCAGAACACCACCTACACTTTGCCAGACCCCGGTGTAGCCAGCGCCGATATTTGTTTGAGTACCGGCAACTGTGCCGGTACCGGCAGCGGCATAACCGGCACCGGTATCACCGGCCATCTGGCTAAGTTCAACAGCAGCGGCAGTGTCACCAGCTCCACGCTCAGCGAGTCTGGCAGCACAGTTACGGCGTCGGGTAACTTTGTTATTCAGGGCAGCGGCAGCCTGACCCTGGGAACCGCCAATACCAACGATGGCTCGGTAGCTTTCTTGAACAGCGCCGGTACGCACTCCGTGACCCTGCAGGCGCCGGCCACCGACCCGGCCAGCGACCTGACCTTCTTCCTGCCGGCCGCCGACGGCGGCAACGGCGACTGCCTGTTAACCGACGGCGCCGGCAACCTGAGCTTCCAGGCCTGCACCGGCGGCGCCGGCGGCGGCGTCACCAGCGTCAACGGCCTGAGCGGTGTTATTTCGATTGCCAACGCCACTACCGGCGGCAGCACCATCACCATCAACGACGCCAAGGCCGACGGCGCTACCAAGGGTATTGCCGCCTTCAACGCCACCAACTTCAGCGATAACGGCGCCGGCGTCATCAACACTATCCAAGACATCGCCACCGGCTCGGCACCGACCTTCAGCGCCCTGACGCTGCAAAACAACACCACCAGCCTTTCCTTAAGCGGTACCCCCGCCGCCAGCGCCACCAGCTCGTTAGTCCAAATCGGCGGCGCCATCGCCGGCGGCAACGCCGCGGCCAACGGCGGTACCTACCTGGGCCTCAATGAACCGGTCAGCGGCGCCGGCAGCACGGCCGACTTCCTGAACTTCCAGGTTAACGGTACCAGTAAGCTGAGGGTGAGCAACAGTGGCGCCATCACCGCTGCCGGCCAACTGACGGTCACCAGCGGCGGCTTGGCGGTAACCGGCAGCAGCACCATCAGTGGCACGCTCTCCGGCCTGACCGGCCTGACCAGCTCAGGCACTATCACCTTCAGCAGCCTGAACAGCGCCGGCGTGGTGCATAGCAACAACTCGGGTGTGTTGAGCACCGGCCCGGTTCTGCTGGGCAGCGAAACTACCGGCAGCTACGTCGCCAACCTTGGCAGCCTGACCGGCCTGACCACCAGCGGCAACAGCGGCGCCGGCAGCACGCCTACCTTAAGCGTCAACTACGGCAGCAGCGCCAACACCGCCGTCCAGGGCAACACCACGCTGGTCTGCCCCAGTGGCACCGGCAACCTGGCCGGCACCGGCAACACCATCACCTTGGGCACCGGCGGCACCTGCAACTCGCTAACGGTCGTTAACAACCCGACCTTCAGCGGCCTGGTCACCGCCAACGGCGGCCTGACCGTCGGCACCGGCAGCAACTTCACCAACAACGGCAGCACCCTGTACACCGCCATAGCCCTAGGCGATTTCCCGACCGGCGGCCCGATCGGCACCGCCCCGGCTACCGTAGATGTAGGCACCAGCTTTAGCATCAACCAGACCACCGCCGGCCAAACCCTCAGCCTGCCCAACCCCACCAACACCGCCGCCGCCCGCCTGATCCTGATAAATAACATCGGCACGGTCAGCTTCGACATGCACGGCGCTACCATCCAGGCCGGCACCGGCGCCTTGCTGCTATGGAACGGCACGGCCTGGACGATCACCAACAACGCCGTGGCCGGCACCGGCCTGACCCAGTCCGGCAACATCATCAACTCGGCGGCACCGACTAGCGTGGTTAACGACACCAACGTCCAGGGCAGCATTGCCAGCAACACCTTAACACTAAGCTGGGCCGGCCAATTGTCGGTCAGCCGCGGCGGCACCGGCACCGGCAGCTTCACGAGCAACGGCATCCTGTTCGGCAACGGTACCGGCGCGCTGCAGGTCACCGCTGCTGCCGCCAACAGTGTGTTGGTGACCAACGGCAGTAACGTACCTTCCTTAAGCCAGACCCTGCCAACAGCGGTGCAGGGGAACATTACCCAAACCGGTGCCCTGGCGGCCGGTTCGATCACCGGCGGCTTCGGCACCATATCCACCAACAACACCATAAGTACCACTTCGGCTTTGCAGGGCGGTAGCCTGAGCGTCGGTAGCGGCGCTTTCACGGTCAATGGCGGCGGCGCCGTCACCGGCGGTACGTACAACGGCCAGACCATCAGTAGCGCCGCCAGCTTCACCGGCACCGTGGACGTAGCCGGCCA
>CAYUNY010000015.1:0-6833 GCA_964446315.1 uncultured Candidatus Saccharibacteria bacterium | reverse complement strand
ATTGCCATCTCCGACCACCCAACCGGCGGCAACATCGGTACGGCGGCCGCTACTGTTGATGTTGCCACAACGTTTAACGTCACCCAGACCACCGCCGGGCAGGCGCTGACACTGCCCAGCCCAACCGTTGCCACTGCCGGCCGCATTGTCTACGTCAACTCGCTGGCCGGCAACGCCAGCTTCACCATGTACGGCGTTACCGTGACGGCCAGCAACTCGGCGGCCTACACCTGGAACGGCACTGTCTGGACGGCCCTGGCAATCGGTAACAACATCGGCGGCGGTAGCGGTGTGAACACCGTCGGCACTATCGACAGCCAGACCAAGAGCGCCAACGGCGCCGTTATAGTCGGTAACACTATTTACCTCCAGAACGCCGACGCCACCAATGTCGGCTTAGTCAGTACCGGTACCCAAACCTTCGCCGGGGCGAAAACCTTCAGCGCCGCCGGCACCGCCCTGGCCGTAACCAATAATGCCACTGTCGGCGGCAGCCTGACCGTCGGTACGGCCGGCAGCGTGGTCGGAAACCTGAACCTGGCCAACGCCACCAGCAGCCGTACGGTGCAGTTACAGGGCCTCAACCCGAGCGGCACCGGCAACGCCACAATACAGATCCCGAGCATCGCCGGCGGTAGCACCGACACGGTCTGCCTGGTAAGCCTGGGCAACTGCGCCGGCACCGGCAGCGGCGTAACGGCTTCGCCAAGCGGCACTGTCGGCACCATCGCCAAGTTCAGCGTGACCGGACAGAACATAGGTGACTCTACCTTAACGGAATCGGGCAGCGCCGTAACGGCCAGCGGCACCCTAGTCGTCCAGGGCGCCAGCGCGCTAACTCTGGGCACCGGCACCGGCAATACTGGCGCCATCCTCTTTAAGAACAGCACCAACAACAACACCCTGACGCTGCAATCGGGCGCCTCGGGTTCCAACTTCTCGCTGACCCTGCCGACCACCGGCGGCAACAACGGCGACTGCTTGCTGAGCGGCGGCTCGGGCGTGCTCAGTTTTGGCGCTTGTACCGGCGGGGCCGGCGGCGGCGTCACCAGCTTGGACTCCCAAACCGGCGTGCTAACGTTGGCTAACTCCAGCGGCGCCACCGGCACCATCACCATCGACAACGCCGCCGCCGACGGCACCACCAAGGGTATCGCCACCTTCAACAGCACCAACTTCAGCGCCAGCGCCGGTGTGGTTAACACCATCCAGAACATCAACACCACCGCCACGCCGCAGTTCGCCAACCTAGGGTTGAATACCGTCGCTAACGCCAACAACCGTCTGTTGGTGAACGGCGTAACCACGGCTGACAGCCTGGCGCAGGCCTTGGTCGGCACCGGTGCCACCACCAATAAGGGCCTGGTCATCCAAGGTGTTGCCAGCCAAAGCGCCGACTTACTGCAGCTCCAGAACTCCGCCGGCACCATCCTAACCGCCTTTAACGCTAGCGGCCAGCTGGTCTTTGGCCCAAGCGGCTCACAGGATACCAACCTCTACCGCTCGGCAGCCAATAGCCTAAAGACCGATAGCAACCTCATAGCCAACGGTCCGCAGTTCACCAACAACGGTTCCACCCTGAACACCGCCAGCAGCCTGGGCGACTTCCCGGCTGGTGGGGCTATTGGCACGGCCGCTGCTACTGTCGACACGCACACCAGTTTCGCCATCGCCCAAACTACCGCCGGCCAAACCCTCAGCCTGCCCAGCCCGACCACCACCACCGCCGGCCGCGTCGTCTTCGTGTTCAACACCGGTACCACCAGCTTTACCATGCACAGCGTCAGCATCCTGAACGGCTATGGCCAGACCTACATCTGGAACGGCACCAGCTGGATCCTGGGCGCCAGTGGCGGCGGCAGCGCCATAACCCTGCAGTCGGCTTACGACGGCGGCAATGCGCTTACCACATCTAACGCCCGCGACATTGGAATCGCCCTGGCCGACACCTCCATCGACTCCAACTTCAAGATCAATATCAACACCGGCAGCACCGGCCAGTTCCAAATCCAGAATAACGGCAGCAACGTCCTGGCCATCGGCTCGGCCGGCCAGCTGCAACTGGCGGTGCAGGGAAGTACCGGCGGCATTCTGCTGGGTGGCGACGCCAACCTATACAGGTCGGCCGCCAGCACGCTTAAGACCGATAGCTCATTTGCGGTTGGTAGCAACTTCAGTGTTACTGCTTCCACCGGCACGACGGTTCTCCAGGGCGGCGCTTCGCAGCTAGGCATCATCAGCCAGTCGGCAAGCACCAATACAGTCATCTACAGCCAGGTCAGCGGTGACACTAACAACCGTTTCGCGATACAGGCCGATGGCACGCTTAAGTGGGGCACCGGTGCCGGCGCCGCTGATACCAACCTCTACCGCTCGGCTACCGGCGTGTTGCGTACCGATGGATCACTGGCCTTCGGCGCGGCCGGCACGGCTATGCTATCCGCCTACGACAATAACACCATCGGTATTACTTCAGGGAAGGGCTTGAATCTACAGGGTAGCGGTGTCTTGACCGTGGGCGTGGGCAATGCGACTTCAGGCATCACCACCATCAACCCCGGCAGCATAAACATTGGCGCATCGAGCCTGGGCACTAACAATAAGCTAATCGTAAATACCGCCACGACTGCCGACAACCTAGCTACGGCCATCATTGATACCAGCGCCACCACCAATAAAGGTCTCGTTATACAGGGCGTTGCCAGCCAGGCCGCCGACCTCTTCCAGCTGCAGGATAGCGCCGGCAACATCAACGCCAGCTTCAGCAGTAGCGGCGCTGGGCTGACGCTGGGCCGGATCGCCGCCAGCGGCACGGTCACGGCCGGCAGCCTGACCTTCGGCGACGGCACCACCGACAACTTTAGTGTGACCCTGCAGTCAGCCACCCTCGGCGCCAGCCAAACCGTCAACCTGCCCAACGGCAGCGGCACCATCTGTCTGCAGAACAGCGTGTCTTGCGGTTTCGCGGCCACCAGCGGCGGCAGCGCCTACATCCAGAACCAGTCGGCCAGCGCCCAAAGCGCCAACTTCTTCATCCAGAGCGCGGCACTAGGCACGGTTGGCGGCATCATCCGTGGTGCCAGCAGCCAAACCGCTGACCTCCTGCAGTTCCAAAACTCCGGTGGTACGATACTAAGTGAGGTCACCAGCGCGGGCGCTCTGCAGGGCGGCAACGCCACCGGCAGTAATGTGGCCGGCAGCGACCTGGCCCTCAATGGCGGCCAGGGCACCGGCACCGGCGTGGGCGGTAACATTAGCTTCACTATCTTCAAGGCCGGCAGCTCGGGCAGCAGCAACAACACCACTCCCTCTACGGTATTCAGCCTGTCCGGCACTAACGGCTCGGCCTTGTTCCAAAACGCCACCGATTCTACTACCGCCTTCCGGATCCAGAACACCGGCAGCACCAACCTGTTCGTGGCCGATACCACCAACCAGCGCATCGGCATTGGCATAACCACGCCGACTTCCATCTTGCACGTTACCCAAGCCCAGCCGGTTGCGGTAGGCACGACAATCGGTACGGCGGCCACCCAGGTACTAAACGTTACCGGCGGCACCGGCGGTGATACCAGCATAGTTACTAACGGCACCGGCGGAGCCGGCGGACTGATCGGACTTACCGGCGGCACCGGCGGCCAGGCAACCGCGGCGGCCACCACGGCCATCGGCGGCGCGGGCGGTGCGCTGCTATTCAACGGCGGCGTGGGCGGCGCTTCGAGCATTGGCGGTACGGCCGGTAACGCCGGTGGCGCGGGGGGTGCCTTCAACTGGGTGGCCGGCACCGGTGGGCTGGCCAACGGTGCCACTAGTGCTACCAACACCGGCGGCATCGGCGGCCAGGTAACCCTGCAGGCTGGCACCGGTGGCGCTGCCACGCTGGGTAGTGGTAACTTGGTGGGCGGCGCCGGCGGCCAGTTGGTCCTGTCCGGCGGCACCGGCGGCGTTGGCTCAACCAGTGGCGGTAACGGTGGCGCTGTTACCCTGCAGGGTGGCTCAGCTGCGGCTATGGACGGCGCAGCCGGCGGCGCAGTGACTGTTTCCGGTAAGGGCGGTAGTTCAACCGGCACCGGTGGAGCCGGCGGTGCGCTCACCTTGCAGGGTGGTGCGGCCGGTGGCGATAATACTGTAAACCGTTCCGGCGGTGCTGTTGCCCTGACGGCCGGCGTATCCAAAGGCCCCACCGCTGCCGGTGGCGCCATCACCCTCACGGCTGGTGCTGGCGGCCAGAACCTCAATACTGGTACGGCCATTGGCCCGGGCGGCGGCGGCTCTACCCTTACGCTGGGTGCCGGCGGCACCGCTCCGAACGCCGACGTGTTATCAACCGGTGGTAATGGTGGTGTATATACCATAACTGGTGCCGCCGGTGGTGCTGCTTCCGTGGCAGGCACCGGTAACAACACTGGCGGTACCGGTAGTGTCTTTACCTGGACGGCCGGCACCGGCGGTGCTGCTAACGGAGTTACCAGCGGTAACAACACTGGCGGCGGCGGCGGCGCGATAACCTTGCAGGCCGGCACCGGCGGTGCTGCTACCTTGGGCAGCGGCAACCTGGTAGGCGGCGGCGGCGGTGCGTTGACATTGTCCGGCGGCACCGGCGGCCTCGGTACCACCAGCGGCGGCAACGGCGGCGGTGCTACGCTCCAAGGTGGCACCGCCGCCGCCATGGATGGTGCGGCTGGCGGTTCCGCAACTATTAGTGGCCGTGCCGGTTCGACCACCGGCACCGGCGGCGCTGGAGGGAATGTAACTATTCAAGGCGGTGCTGCTGGGGGTGACAACACGACCAACCGAGCTGGCGGGACCATCACCCTGACGGCTGGCGCCGCCAAAGGCCCCACCCAGGCCGCTGGGGCAATTACCCTGACGGCCGGTGCCGGTGGTCAGAACCTCAATACCGGCACCGCTACCGGACCGACCGGTGGTGCCTTCACCTTTACGCTCGGTGCCGGCGGCACCGCTCCGAACGCCGACGTATTATCGAGCGGCGGCAGCGCCGGCACCTACACCATAACCGGCGGGCTGGGCGGCACCGCCTCGGTAGCCGGCACTGGCAACAACACTGGTGGTACCGGCAGTACCTTTACCTGGACGGCCGGCACCGGCGGCGCCGCCAGCGGCGTTACCAGCGGCACTAACACCGGCGGCCAGGGCGGTGCGGTTACCCTGCAGGCCGGCACCGGCGGCGCCGCCAGCTTGGGCAGCGGCAACGCGGTTGGCGGTACCGGTGGCGCCCTGACCCTATCCGGCGGCACCGGCGGCACCAGTGCCACGACTGGCGCTGGTACTGTTACCGGCGGTAACGGCGGCGCCGTTACCCTGCAGGGCGGCGCGGCTGCCGCTTTGGCCGGTGCAGCCGGCGGTGCAGTGACCGTTAGCGGCCGGGCCGGCTCTACCACCGGCACCGGTGGTGCCGGTGGCGCTCTCACCCTGCAGGGTGGCGCAGCCGGCGGCGACAACACCGTTAACCGGGCCGGCGGTACCATCGCCCTGACGGCCGGCGCCTCTAAGGGTGCCACCCAGGCCGGCGGCGCCATCACCTTAACGGCCGGTGCCGGCGGAATCAATACTGGAACCGGCACCCAGACCGGCCCGACGGGCGGCGGCTTTACCTTTACGCTCGGTGCCGGCGGTACTGCCACTAGCGCAGATGTAGCATCAACCGGCGGCGCTGCCGGTACCTACACCATAACCGGTGGTGTCGGTGGGGTGGCTAATGTGGCCGGTATCACCAATACCGGCGGCACCGGCAGTGCCTTCACCTGGACAGCCGGCACCGGCGGTGCCGCCACCGGCAGCGGGGCGGCGACTAACACCGGCGGTACTGGTGGTGCTATCACTATTAAAGCCGGAACCGGCGGCGGCGCGTCCTTAGGAGCCGCTGCTACCGGTGGCAATGGCGGCAGCCTGACGCTGCAGGCCGGTACTGGCGCTACCGGATCTACCACCAACGGCAATGGCGGCAACTTAGTTTTGGCTGGCGGCATCACATCGGGCGCGGGCGCCGCCGGCGGCAGCATCCAGCTCCAAACGGCCTCCACAACGGCGCTAGCGACCGTTCTGACACTCGCCAATAATGGCGCCGCCACCTTCGAAAACTCTGCCAACTCCAGCACGGCCTTCCGAATCCAGAACGCCAGTGCCCAAAATGTCTTTGTTGCTGATACAAGCGCCCAGCGGGTAGCGGTCGGGCCGGCGGCGGTTCCGGCTAACGGGGTCCTAACTGTTGGCACCAACACCAGCGCAGCCACCGGCGGCCTGTACTTGGGCACCGACACTAACCTATATCGCTCAGCGATCAGCACCCTGAAGACCGACGGCTCCTTATTAATCGAAGGTAATAGCGGTGATAACGCTTTAATCGCCAGTGGTACCCTCTACTCAACCGGTACGATCGCCCAGACCACCACGGCCATCACCGGTACAAGCACAGTCTTTAGCGCTGCCATGGTGGGCGGCACCATTACCTACAACGACGGCGTCACGGCTACCATCACAGCCTTCATCGATAGTACCCACCTAACCTCAAGCCTGTCTAAGACGGTAACAGCAGGAGCTACCTATTCAATAACTTACGGCGGGGCCATTGTTAGCTCTACCGGTTCAGCACTATTCCAAAACGCTAGCAACTCCACCGCCGCCTTCCAGGTCCAGAATGCCAGTGGCACAAGTGTGCTCAACGTTGACACCACCAATAGCCAGCTGACAGTCCGCGGCATTAACTCCGATGCCACTATCGGGTCGGAGAACATCCCCACTGCCGGTACCAATGACTTCTGTACCAACTGGACCACGACCAACTGGACCTCCAGCGGACCGTGCCCGACGGC
>CAYUNY010000014.1:0-12063 GCA_964446315.1 uncultured Candidatus Saccharibacteria bacterium | reverse complement strand
TAATCCAGAATGGCGGTCAGCTCGGTGCTATATTCTTTGACTTCTTCATCACTAAGGTCAAGGCGCGCCAATTGCGCCAATTTTAAAATATCCTCCCGGGTCAGTTTCGCCATAGTTACAGTAATTGTACCAGACCTGCCGCCGTTTACAGCGAAATTTTCCCTGTTAATTTGACGACAAAAAAAGTACTTTACAAACCATAAGCACAGGGCTATGATCAGGACAGAGTAAGATTTTTAACAGACAAAGACTATGAGTGAACTTCACGAAGGCGCATGGCATAAGAGACCATATGGATGGCGCGCTGATGGTGTTGTTGAAGCTCAGGATCATAACATTCACGTTACCGTTCGGAAACCGGACGGTGAGCCGAGTGGCGAAACCGTTATCTTAGAGAACGGTTGGACGGCCGGTAAAAATTCCATGAGAGTGCCCGCCATAGTGGCTACGCAGTTCGGGCACCGCTCGGTAACCGTAGAATATACCAACACCGGCACGCAGGGAGCACTGGAAAGCAATGTTGAAGATGTCGTGGCAGTCGTAGATGCCGAACCCGACGAATATGAACGAGTTCTGATGGGTCTTTCCATGGGCGGATCCGTGGCTACATTAGCCATGAGACGGGCGATGTCAAAAATCAAAAGAGCCGATCTGGTAGCTCCCGGTAAGTATATTTTGCCTAGGTTTTACACAGTCGGCCAGGTGGGCCGCCGTTTCATTGCGGAAGGCGGTGAAATTACCCAAATCGGCAAGCATCCGATACGTGCGGCCGCTCTTGGGAGTGCCAGCGTAGCTAACTGCATGCGGCGCCCACTGGCCGTCTATGGCGAGATAAAGGAACTGCTCAACGGCACCGTTCACGAAGATTTGCGCGCCGTCAAGGCTCAACCTGATGCACCGTTCGTGCGTTTCTCTCATGGCTTGCATGACAAGCTTTTACCGTCATACGCTCAGGTTGCTTCTATAGAAGGATTGCCGTTTGATGACGTGTTCGGCTTTAAGGGTGGCCATGCCCGTCTTGCCTACGACCCCTCTTTATCGTGGGAACTGTTTACGATGGGCTCTGAACCACACCACGGCAGCGACAGCCAGCCCTCCCCGATGCGCATCGCAGCTTAGCCTAGCTTGATGCCTGGGTGTTCAGTGGGCAGTCTATCCAGGGGGACATGCACGGCTACCAGCTCTAAACCCCGCCCTATGCTCTGGAATTCCCGCTTATCATACGAATAGCCCCCGAGTGTAAGGCTCACTCCGCCGCTACCTTCGCGCATTGCAATGCTTAGCCTACTCTTTTCGTCGGGCGAGAGTATGGTCCCACCGACTGCTGAAACCCCTACATGCCAGGCCTTAGATGATCGGTAGGCGACGGCTTCCCGTATTGATTCGTCTGTTGACTCCAAAGCTTCCATAGAAAGTATGCTGGCAGCCAGCACAGTTGCCCGGTCCCAGTCGCGGGCAGACTCTTTGGCGTTCGGATCGCCGGGCACACGGACACATTGCCGAACATCCACCGATTTAATCTTCCATGGCGGCAACCATAGTAGCTGTTCATAAGCCGGATAATCCGAGCCGGTAAATTTACTGATTACTTGTCTTCCGGTTTTGAACCGGTGCAGAATGTATTGGGCTGATTCGGCCGCGAACAGAGTGCGATCCGAAAAAGACGGCTTATTAGGATTACTCATGGGGTTACCCTACAACTTTTTCTTGATATCGTCAATCAGGTCGCGCAGTTCGGCGGCGGTTTCAAATTGCAGGTTGGCGGCGGCCAGGTCCATTTGCGAAGTTAGGTCCTTAATAAGGGCGCCGTACTCATCTTTGGGGATCTTTTTGAGGTTGATCTTGGCGCGTTGGGCTTCCTCAGTCAGTTCGGGGCGCATGCCGGCCTCGACTTCCCTCTTTATGCCCGTGGGCGTGATGTGGTGTTTTTCGTTATAGGCGGTTTGGATTTTGCGGCGTCGAGTGGTTTCGTCGATGGTTTTCTGCATGCTCTTGGTAATGTTGTCGGCGTACATAATAACGTGGCCCTTTTCGTGGCGGGCGGCCCGGCCGACGGTTTGGATCAGGGCTTGTTCCGATCTTAAAAAGCCCTCCTTATCGGCGTCGAGGATGGCCACCAGCGACACTTCGGGCAAGTCGAGCCCTTCGCGGAGTAGGTTGATGCCGACCAGCACGTCATAAACACCCAGCCGCAGGTCGCGCAGGATGTCGGTGCGGTCGAGAGTGTCAACGTCGCTGTGGAGGTAGGCTACCTTGATGTTAAGTTCCTGCAGGTATTCGGCCAGGTCCTCGCTCATGCGCTTGGTCAGGGTGGTGACCAGCACGCGTTGGTGCTTGGCGGTAGTATCGCGGATTTCGGCGATCAGGTCGTCTATCTGGCCCTCGATGGGCCTTACCTCGATCGGCGGGTCGAGCAAGCCGGTCGGGCGGATGACCTGCTGGGCCGGTTCGGGGCTGCGGCTAAGCTCGTATTCGGCCGGTGTGGCAGAAACGTAAATGGCCTTATTAACGTGCCGCTCGAACTCGGTGAAGGTCAGCGGCCGGTTATCTAGCGCACTGGGCAGGCGGAAGCCGTGCTCCACCAGCACTTCCTTGCGGGCCCGGTCGCCGTTGTACATGCCGCGGACCTGGGGAATGGTCATGTGCGACTCGTCGATGAACATCATGTAATCGTCGGGGAAGTAATCCAGCAAGGTGGCCGGCTGTTCGCCGGGTTCGCGGTTGGTCAGGTAGCGGCTATAGTTCTCAATGCCCTTCACGAAGCCGGTTTCCTCGAGCATCTCCAAGTCAAAGCGGGTGCGCTGTTCCAGCCGCTGGGCCTCGAGCAGTTTCCCGTCCTTCTTGAAGCCGGCCAAGCGCTCGGCCAGTTCATGCTCGATTTGCCCCAAGGCGACCTTAAGCTTCTGCTGGGGTGTAACGTAGTGCGAGCTGGGAAAGATTTTATAAGAATCCAGATTAGCCAGAATCTCCCCTGTTAAAGGGTCGACCTTGGTGATGCGCTCTATTTCGTCGCCGAAAAATTCAATGCGGTAAGCCAGTTCTTCGCCGGCCGGAAAAACATCCACCACGTCGCCGCGCACCCGGAATGTGCCGCGGTGGAAGTCGATGTCGTTGCGCTGGTACTGGATGTCGGTTAATTGGCGCAGGAGCTTGTCGCGCACCCGACGCTCACCGGCTTTAATGTTCACCGACAAGCCGTCGTAGTCCTCCACCGACCCAATGCCGTAAATACAGCTAACGCTGGCCACGATGATGACGTCGTCGCGGCTTAACAACGCGTCGGTGGCGGCGTGCCGCAGGCGGTCGATTTCCTCGTTAATCTGGCTGTCTTTCTCGATATAGGTGTCACTACGTGGAATATAGGCCTCAGGCTGATAATAATCGAAGTAGCTGACAAAGTAGTGAACTGCGTTATCCGGAAAGAAGCGCTTAAATTCGCCATACAGCTGGGCGGCCAGCGTTTTGTTATGGCTCAGCACCAGCGTCGGCTTCTGGACGCTCTGGATAGCATTGGCCATGCTGAACGTCTTGCCCGATCCGGTCACACCGAGTAAGGTCTGGTGATTCAGCCCGTCGTCGAGGCCTTTAATCAACTGGGCAATCGCCGTCGGCTGGTCGCCAGTCGGCTTAAAATCCGCCCTTAGCTTAAATTTAGGCATCCTCTAATTGTAGCAAGCAAACTTAGGACGGGCAGGTTATCTGTGTGATTTTACCGGAAACTAAGTCGATTACCACTTTGATCTGTCCATTTGAACCGCCGTTGGCTAGGATGTCAACTCCAACAGAAGCTGTTTTGTCCGAGTTCACACTTATTAGTGCCGCCCTATAGCCATCTGGGGCATATTGTTTGGCACAGCCTATCTCATCGCCATCATTCTTATCAGCGGCAATTTTGTTATATAGCACTGTACTTAGGTCAGTCTTCACGACCGCGAACCCAGTTTCATGTACATTTTGTCCCGGAACTGTGCCGAACGCTCCGAAATATGTGTCGTAGGTCTTCTGTACCGAAGCAGTTGCTTCCAATCCTGTTAAGGGCGCCTGCTTTGATGCCTTAGAGTTCTGGGTCTGTGCGGACTTAGAACTCTGGGTGGATTTATCAGCTTGGCTCAGGGTTTTATTCGCCTGGTGCTGGCTGTGCCAGACGTAGTAGCCGATGAAGCCGACGAGTAAAACGATTATGATAATTAGCAAGCTTTCGACTGCGGCGAAGCCTTTCTGGTTTGGTTTGCTCATAATTAGATCCTGCTTGCGTTTAATAATTTGATTGCATTGTGCGGTTTGTATATGTCTCTGTCAAGCAAATATTTAACCGGCGTGGGGGGACTGGGGGTCGTTGCGCATGAACCAGCTGTCGTCGTGTTTAAGAATGTGTTTGCCCAGCTCGGCGTACTTCTCTTCCAGGATTTTGACGATTTTTGCCACTAGTTTTTCGGGGTCGTCGTCGTAGACGACCAGATCGCGGGCCGGTGGCTCCAAAACGGCCATTAGCTTGGGTATTTCGTCGGCCGTGCCGCCGCTACCGGTGAGTACGCCGCAGGGCTTGCGGGCCTCCAGTGCGCTAGTGAATTCGTGCAGACTGCCGAAGCGGCCGCCGATGGTGATAACGGCGTCGCTGGACTGCACCAGGTAGAGGTCGCGGCCGACGTAGTTCAGGCCCGTAAAGTTAATGAAGTCGAAGCTGTCGTGCGGCAGGCGGTATTTGCGCAGGTGCTCCAGCAGGTTAACGGCCGGACTGAAGCCGATGCTCATGCCGCCGGCTTTTTTGGCCCCGACGGCGGCGTAATACGGCAGGCCGACGGTGGCGCCGGTGGTTAAAATGTGCCCCTTCTTGGCTATCGCCGCGCCGGTTCGCTCGGCCAGTTTGGCGTCCTTTTTAACGGTGTCGCCGGCGGCCGCTCCGGACACGCAAATCGAAAAGCGCAGGCGTTTGTTGTCTTCTGCGGTGGCGGCCATCAGACGCTTACCGTTTCCTCCGCCAACTGCGGTTGTAGTTCGGCCAGGACGCTTTGCTCGACCGGTTCGTGGTGCAGGTACCTAAGCAATAGCTCATGCCACAAGGAGCGTTGGAAATAGTGGGACACCCTCTGCTCGAAACTTAGCTGGTTGCAGGTGTTCAGGGCCGAGTCCACAAGATTGAAGGAGACGGGCTTGCCTTTGTGCAGTACGCCCAAATGGGCGGTTTCGTGCCAGAACTTGAAGCTTGGTTCTATGGCACTGAGAGTCCGCTCTATAGACTGCCAGACCATGTCGTCGATTTGCAGGTGGGGCTCGAAGATTTCATCCCGTAAGCTATCGCTCAGGCGGGCGTAGTAACGCTGGATGAGGTGCCATGGGACCGGCTGGTCGAGCAATTCCGAGCTGAGCTGGGGTTCGTCGCGGGCTACGATGCGGACCTGGCGGCCAAAATCGGTTTTGACCTGGCTGAGTTGGAGAAAAGTGCTACCGGCGCGAATCTCGTTCATTTCGTGAAGGGCCAGCGCTAGGCTGACCGTTACGGCTCCCGGCGGCGTATCGGCTGGCAGGGGCAGGAACACCAAGGCCCCCAGTTCTTTGAAGGATAACAGATTGTGCTTATTGGCGGTAACGGCCTCGGCACCCAGTTTTCGCCAACGCCCGGCTGTGGGGTGCAGTACGGCAATACTGCGGCTTTCAAAGTCGTTGGGCTGTAGTTTTTTATACTGGTCCAGCAGGCGGTTCTGCCAACCGTCGTTTTCAACCAGTCGGGCCGCCGCCAGTATCAACACCGGCGATTCGTGCTTGAGCATTGAATCGAGCGAGCGGTAGCCAAGTTGTTTCATGGCTCGCTTAGGCGGTACCTGCTTCAGCAAATTCTTCATGGCGCTAGTTTTGAGCGCAAAACAGCGCTTGGAATCGGGCAATTGCTTGATAACATGGACCATTCCCGCCACTACCTCGGCCTCGGCCGAGACGTGGGTGGCGGCTTGGGTGCGCAGGTTGCGGGCCAAACGGGCGTCATCGGCCTTAACACGCTCCTGCAGGGCGTGGTAGAGCTCCTCGGGCGTGGTGTCATCCGGATCAAGCCCCAATTCCATCAGTTTGGCACGACTGGCGCGCATGACTTCGGTGGAAAAGCGGATATCGGTACTGGGGTGGCCGTTGGCGGCTTCCAAGCGCCGCAGGCCATGCCTGAAGAACGGTTCCTCGGCCTGCAAAGCTTCTGATAGGAAACGCGTCATTCCTATTTCCTGCCAACGGTATTTGTATGTTTGATGATCATGTCAGATCCTCTTACCTAAAGATTACCATAAGCGTCTCTGTTAGTCCAGAGGTTTGGGGCGGTACGATTCGGGGGAGTTTTTGAGTAATTCCTCGAGTTCTTTTTCTTTGAGCAGGCCGGCTTGGGCACCGACTTTCTGGACAACGCTCATGGAGTTGATGGGTGCCCACTGCAATGCGCCTTCGATGGTATTGCCCTTTATGAGTGCCGCCACGAAGGTCGAGGCGAAGGAGTCGCCGGCACCGGTGCGATCCACCGGCGGTGCCGGGTCGGGATACAGAGGCATGGAGAAGCGATTGTGGCCGTCGGAGGCATAGGCGCCGGCCGGGCCGTCGGTGATAACGACGATCTTGGCGCCTAGGCGGTGCAGTTTTTCGAACAGGTCGTTGATGTCGTCATGGTTGCCGCCGCCGACCGTTACGGCTTCTTCGCGGTTCAGTATCAGAACCTCGGTGCGTTCGTAAAGACGGTGCAGACGCTCGGCACCGGCTTCCATCTGGAAAGTGCCGGGTTGAAAGGCTAATTTTACTCCTGGGTTATCCTCCAGCCAGTCGGCGATCTGGTCGTGGTATTCCAGCGCATGCTCGCTGACCGAGCTGAAGTAAACCCACTCGGGCACTTCGGCCGGCCGCAGGTGTGGCCAGTGGTAATCATACTCCTCGTGCTTAATCAGGATGGTGCGCTCGTCCTTGTACCACAGAACGTAGTGGTAGTTGCTCTTTTTGCCGTGGTTGATGCGCACGAAGCGAGTGTCGACCTTGTTTTTGTCGAGGGCCTGGATAATATCGCGGCCATGGCCGTCGGCGCCGACGTTAGTTACGAAAGCGCTCTTCAAGCCCAGCCGGGCGAACGCCACGGCGGCGTTGGCGGCGTTGCCGACGCCTTCAATGACTTCGGCGTGGTCAAACGGCAGCTTGGTGGCAAAGGGCATGGCCAGCCATTTGCCCTGCTCGTTCTGGTAGGTCACTGCCTGATCGTCGAACAACCTGATAAAGGCGTCGGTTACGACGTCGCCGATTGCTATGACTTCCGGTTTTTCTGCCATGCCCGCCCTTTAGTTAATCTTGCTTATGTTCTTAGTTTATCACGGCCTTGCCGGTTGAATTGAGGTCGTTAATTTTGCTTTCAACAACCGCCTGGACCGCCGGCACGACTTCTTTGCTGATCAACTTGGCCACCGAATATTCATCCTTATTCTCCTTCAGGACTTTTTCCAGCGTGGTGCGGTACGCGTAGCGCATGTCACTGTTGATGTTGACCTTGGTGACGCCGATTTTAACTGCGTCCTTAAAGTAATGCCCCGGTGTGCCGCTACCGCCGTGCAGGCTGATATTACAATCAACGGCATCGCGGACTCTTTGCAGGAGTTCCAGATCCAGTTTCTTAGGCACCGGGTACTTGCCGTGCAGGTTGCCGACGGCGGCGGCGTAGGTATCGATGCCGGTGGCCTCCACGAAAGCCCTGGCGCCTTCCGGGGTGCTGAAAGTCTTTTTTATTTCCTCGTAGTCAATCTTTTCGGTATGTAGGTTGGAACTGCCGCCGAAATAATGCGGCTCGCTTTCTACCAGCGCGCCGGTCAGCTGGGCGTAATCCACCACCTCCTTGGTGGCGGCGATAATCTCCTCCTCGGAAGCGTCGTGGTTGGCCTGCGACACGTCTATATGAATAAATTCGAAACCGGCCTCAATGCCGTCCTTGGCCGCCTCGACACTCGGGCTGTGATCAAGGTTAACGTAAATTTCCACGCCGTAGTGATACTTAAAGTTGTCGACCATATCGCGAACGTTATCCAGGCCGATATCGTCGACTTCGCCCTGGCTGACTTCTACCAGCACAGGTGCGTTCTTAGCTGCTGCCGCCTGAACCACGGCCCGCAAAGTCGCTTCATCGTCCAGGTTAAAGGCGCCAAAGGCCCACCCCCCGGCCCGGGCTTGCGACATGCGCTCCCTAGCCTGCGCGCAGTTGCGACGTATCTGTTGGAGTGTCAGTGGCATAACGCCAGTATAACTGCTTAAGCTTGCCCTGCCTAGCGTATAGCCAAAACTGCATAAATATGTTATTATTACACGATGTCCGATGTTATTAATCCGTTTGAGAACTACCGCACACCGGAACCGGAAGCGGTCTTTGCGCCTGAATTCAAAAACGAATACCTGGCACCGCGATCCAGCTATATAGCCGAACGCGCCCGCCAAACGCTGGCCGAAGGTGATAACCTAAACGCCTTTTTCGAATGCCAACTGAGCATCTTCATAGATTACGACTGTAGCCCGTTGGATTTCCTGGTGTCTCCGGACCCTATTGATAAGCTAACTTTTATAGGAGATAGTCTTATTCAGGGAATAGTCGAGGCTTGCAAAGAACGGGAATATGATGCTACTCACAGGCTGTTCGTAAGCGGTGACTTCAATGATGAAGACGTCAACCAAGTCAGGGTCAGGGTAAAAGCCGTGGCTCCGGAAGACGCCGCTTAACTACTTATTGAGTGCGGCGTGGGCGGCCAGGCGGATGTGCTTGGCATCGAGGCCAAAATGAGTCAACAGCTCGTCGGGTTTGCCGGATTCGCCAAAGCGATCTTTCATGCCTATACGTTTTATCGACACCGGGTGCTCCTCAGATAATAACTCGGCGATGGCGCCGCCTAGGCCGCCGGCCCTTTGGCCTTCCTCGGCTGTCACCACTGCGCCCGTTTTACGGACACTCTTCAGGATCGTTTCGTTATCGAGCGGCTTAATGGTTGGCACGTGTACGACTTCGGCGTCGATGCCGTCTTTGAACAGCTCTTCGGCCGCCAGCAAGGCCTGGTAGGTCATGGTGCCGGTGGCAATCAGCGTAATATCCTCGCCGGCGCGAAAGACGTAGGCCTTGCCGATTTCGAACGGTGTTTTATCGGTGGTGATGACAGGCGTGGCTTCACGGGCCAGGCGCATGTAATTGGGCCGCTTGTCGGCGGCCATGGCCAGCGTGGCCTTCTCAGCCTCCACGGAATCGCCGGGCGCGATGACCACCATGTTTGGTAGAACGCGCATCAGGGCAATATCTTCCAGCATCTGGTGGGTGGCACCGTCCGGGCCAACGCTGACGCCAGCGTGCGAGCCGATAATTTTTACGGGTTGGTTATTTAAGCAAATGGTGGTTCGGATCTGCTCCCAGTTGCGCCCCGGGCTAAAAGCCGCATAAGAGCTGACGAACGGAATTTTGCCGACGGCCGCCAGACCCGAACCGACCGTCACCAAATTCTGTTCGGCCACACCCATTTCGATAAAACGGTCCGGAAACTCCTCTTTAAACATAATCATTTGAGTGGATTCGGTCAGATCGGCGCAGGCCGCCACAACGTGCACATCCTTTTTGCCGGCAGCTACCAAGCCTCTGCCAAAACCCTTACGGATTGGCTCTTCCTCGAGATTGCCGCTCAAATCGACCAGGTACAGATCACTCATGTCTTTACTCTCCGAATAGCAAATATGGCGACATACGACACTGCCGACCAAGTTAAAACATCAAACATAAGCTCTACCGACTGCACGCCATGCTTAGGCTGAAAATTCGGATTGATCTCATATGCTAGCGGCAATCCCTTGTTATTAACTTTTAAGGTACAGTCTATAACCGCGTTTATTTCAGGATCAGGATTGCAGTATCGACCGACAGTCGTGCGAGAATGAAAAGTACTCAAGACGGTAAGCAAGGCTCCAATGACCAAAGCCAGACCTATCGACCCCAACAAGAAATTTCTATTCGCAGTATCGCTCATGGTCGCACTCGCTTCCGAGCAACGCTACTGATAACTAGGATAAGATAGCCCACCACATACCAAAACAGTAAATCGCTTATGAGTGCTTTGGTATCATGATGATGCTCAACAGTATCAGGTGGCGGTGTCACAACTGGGCCGCCATAGCTCGTGCGGCTAAAAGTGTAGTACTTAAACGGAAACCCTCTGTTCATAGTAGTGGTTTGGTGGCTACCACAGCCAATACAACTTCCATCGGCCACTGTTACCGCCGACTGGTTTTTAATGAGCAGGCTAGCCGCCGTTAAAATGGCGCCTGCCAGACAAGCGAGGAAGATGTTCCTGAAGCTACTCATGTTCGCTCCGGATTTTGCCACCAAGGGTGCGCAGTTCGTGCAGGGCTTTGACGGCTTCTTCGTGGTTGGGCGGTTTGCCGTGCCATTGGTAATCGTTTTCCATAAAGTCCACGCCCTTGCCGGGGATGGTGTGGGCCAGGATCATGACCGGTTTTTCGGTAATAGCGCGGCCCATGACGCAGGCATCAATGACGGCCTCGATATCGTTGCCGTTGATTTCCAGTACGTGCCAGCCAAAGGCCTCCCACTTGGCCTTGAGGTCTTCCAGCGGCATCACGGTTTCGGTTGGGCCATCTATCTGGATATTGTTGCGGTCGGTTATAGCGATCAGGCTTAGCTTTTCCTTGCCGGCCAGCATGGCGGCTTCCCAAACGTTGCCTTCGTCCTGCTCGCCGTCGCTCATCACCACGTAAACCCGGCGTTCGTGGCGGTTGTCCATGCGCAGGCCAAGCGCCATGCCGCAGGCCTGGCTGAGACCGCAACCCAAGGGGCCGCTGGTGGTTTCCATGCCCGGCAATTTGAGCCGCTCGGGGTGGCCTTGCAGGCGCGAACCCAGCTGGCGCAAGGTCATGAGCTCCTTGCGGTCAAAGTAGCCGGCGTGGGCCATGGTGACGTAACGTACCGGCACGCAGTGGCCATTGCTGAGTAGTAGGATGTCGCGGTCTCCCCAGTCGGGATTCTTGGGATCGTGCTTCAGGATTTCAAAGTAAAGGGCCGTAAAAATATCGGCCAGGCCGAGCGGGCCGGCGGAGTGACCACTACCGGCGTGTTCCAGCATTTTGATGATATCTTCGCGGATATCATTGGCAATAGTTTCGAGCCGCTCCAGCGGTAGTTTCGGCACCGTTTCGACCTCTTTTATATTTTCAGTTTAGCATAAGCGGCGGCCGGGTCGTCGCTGTTTTGGATGAAACCGCCGACGTTCAGGACATCGACGCCGGCCTCGACTAGTTCCCGTGCGTTCTGGTCGTTTATACCACCGTCCCAGCTGATTTCAAGTTCCGGCTTTTGCCGGCGGAGAGCTCTAACCTTGTCTAGCAGGGTTAGGTCTGCCTCGCCGCCGTGGTGACCCAGGTTGCCACTGAAAACCAGCGCATGGTCGAAGCACGATAACAGATCAAAGACCTTCTCAACCGGTGTGTCGGCCAGGATGGCCAGGCCGGTTTTGATACCGTTTTCGCGCAGATGGGTGGCGAAGTGACCGCAGTCGGCTCCGGCTTCGTAGTGAATTATCACCAGATTGGGCTTGAGTTGGATTAGCCGGCCGAGTTCCTGCATGGGATTTTGGTACATCAGATGGATGTCGGCCGTCAGTTTTGCGGGCCACCAAACATGCTGTAGGTCGGGCGACTTGGTGGGCGCAAATTTGCCATCCATCAGGTCTATGTGAACGCGTTCGGCGAACGGTTCGACACGTTCCATCTGCTCGCGGTATTCGTGAGGATCGTAAGCGGTAATGGTCGGGCAGATGACCGGCATTAGGCAGGCTCGTCAAGTTTGCGCACCCGGCGGGCGTGGCGTTCGATGCCGCTGAAAGGCGTGTCGAGCCATATCTGAATGGCTTCTTTCATCTGGTCGAGCGACAAAAAGCGGCCAGAAAGGCTCAGCACGTTGGCGTCGTTATGTTCGCGCGATAATTTGATAAGTTCGTAGGGGTCGCCGCTGGCCGGGTCGGCGCCGGAATCATTCTTGGCGACCACCGGGCCATAAAACAAAGCACAGCGGACGCC
>CAYUNY010000013.1:0-12393 GCA_964446315.1 uncultured Candidatus Saccharibacteria bacterium | reverse complement strand
TCGGTTAACGCCACCCGCGAAACCACCAGCCGCGAACTTTCCGCCCTGGAGCGCAAGGGCTTACTTAGCAACAAACAGTCATTGATTCTTCTGAAAGACCTGGACGCCCTGCACAAACATCTGACCTAGCCTATTGCCAGTTCAGAACGATCTGCTCGATGGTTTTGAGCACGGTTGAGTGATCGGGCACGTCTTTTTTGTCGTAATAATGATCGGTGTCGACATAGTCGGTGATAACATTCAGGCAGTACAGGTCGTCGGCCAGCACGTGCATGCGGTCTACGGCCTGGACACTGGCGAACGGTGTCGCCACCACCAGTTTTTCTACGGCGATAGGCTTTAAAAACTGGGCAACCAGGTCCAATTCGAAGCCGGTCTTGAGCCCGTCGGACACTACCAGCACGTTCTGTCCTTTCAGCAGATCACGATCAATCGTGCCCCCACTGCCCACCAGCCGGTTCAGGTCGTGCATTTGCGTTAGCTTCTGTTGCTCTATAAGGCCGTGATACTCGTCCGACAATTCGTCCAGCTGGCCGGCCGAATAGTTACGGTTAAAGGCCACTTCGCCGCTGGCGGCGATGCCCGCGATGGCTTCGGGCTCTTGCGGCAACATGATTTCACTGCTCATTAACAGCATCAGCACGCAATGCAGTTGGCTGGCGATCTGCGCGCCGACCATCACGCCGCCATCGCCCAACGCCACCACGGCGCAGTTTTCGTATCGATACTTAGGGCCTAGTTTTGTGGCCAGCATGCGGCCGGCCTGGACGCGCGAAGCGAAATACATGCCCTGATTGTAGCACTGTCGCTTATGCTTTTCTTAGGAGGTAGAAGCGCTCGCGGTTGCCTTTGGCGCCGGTGACCTGGCTGTCGGCCTTGTCTAGCACCACGAATCGTTTTGCCGCCCACGCCTCGAAGTCTTTTAAAATGTCGCGGCGCATTTTGTCGTTTTTAATCACGCCTTTGTGCTTGAGACTGCTCTGCCCGGCCTCGAACTGCGGCTTGACCATGGCCACGATCTGCGTTTTTTGGTTGGCTAGGCCTGCCACTGCCGGCAAAATTTCTCTTAAAGATATAAACGACACGTCTGCCACCACCAGGTCAATTTCTTGCCTGGTTTTATAGTCGCGGATGTCGGTTTTTTCGTACAGCTCGATGCGCGGATCACCCTGTAGGCTCGGGTGGAGTTGGTTGGTGCCGACTTCTACGGCGACGACCTTGGCGGCGCCGTGCTGTAGGGCGTAATCTGTAAAACCGCCCGTGCTACTACCGACATCGAGCACCGTTTTGCCGGCAAAATCGAGCCCCAGAGCCTCGGACACCGAGCCCAGCTTCAGCGCCGCCCGGCTAACGTAGCGCTCAGCGGTTGTCACCTCGATTTTATGGCTTTCGTTAACCTGAAGGCCGGGTTTGGTAATAATTTTGCCATTCACTTTGACTTCGCCAAGTTTGATATAGCTTTCGGCCTGACTGCGCGTTGTCACCAAGCCTAATTCTACGAGCTTTTGGTCAAGCCTGGCTTTCATTAGTCTTTGACGCGTTCGCGGTAGGCGCCGGTGGCGGTATCTACCGAAATAACGTCGCCCTGCTTAATAAAGGCCGGCACTTTAATGGTCAGGCCGGTTTCGAGCGTGGCGTCTTTGGTAATCGCCGAGCTGGTGTCGCCCTTGACGGCGCCCTCGGTGTAGGTGACCAATAACGGCACGTTCTTGGGCAGTTCGACGCTGATCGGCCGGTCGTTAAAAAGTTGCAGTTGCACGCGGTCGCCTTCTTTAAGATAGCCGGCGCCGTCGCCCACCAGGTCGGCCGCGACCTCGAACTGGTGAAAAGTTTCCTCGTTCATGAAGTAAAAAGTGCCGCCGTCGCTATATAAATACTGCGCGGCCTGGCCGGTAACGTCGGCTGGCGCGAGCTGTTCGTTGCCTTTAAAGGTCTTTTCGAGCACCTTGCCGTCAAGCAGGCTTTTTATGCGCACGTTAACGATCGAGCCGCCGCGGCCCATGACCTTTTGCTTGTAATCGATCACACGGAAAGGCTGGCCCTCCCACTGGAAGAGAGTTCCCTTTTTAAGATCGGTGATGCTCAGTGCCACGCGGTACCTCTAGTTACTGGCTACGAAAGGCAGTAGGGCGATGTGCCGGGCGCGCTTGATAGCCACGCTCAAGCGGCGCTGTTGGCTCTCGGTGAGGCCGGTTTTCTTGCGGCTTTCGATCTGTCCGTAAGCGTTAACGTAACGCTGTAGGGTTTTGAAGTCTTTGTAGTCGAAAAAGGCTACGTCGGTTCGGTGTTTGAATATCTTTGCCATTCAAAATCTCCTAATTAAAATGGTATATCGTCTAGGTTGATCGGCTCGTCGCTAATGTCTTCGATGACGACGTCATCTTTTTTTTTAGCTTTGGAACTGGGTTTTGGTTTTTCGCTGGCGGCCGGCGCTTCGGCGTTGGAACCGCCGCCGTAATTACTACCGCCTTCGTCACCGCCACCGGCGCCGCGGCTGTCCAGGAAGGTAACGTCGTTGGCTAATACCTCGACTTTGCTACGCTTCTGACCCTCCTGCTCCCACGATCGTGACTGTAAGCGGCCCTGCACTAGACAGCGGCGGCCTTTGCTTAAGTATTGCGCCACGCGCTCGGCCAGCGGCCCCCAGCAGACGATATCGATGTAGTCGGTGACTTCCTGCCATTCGCCGCTCTGGTCCTTGTAGGCGCGGTTCAGCGCCAGGCTAAAGCTGGTGACGTTCTGGCCGGTGGGCGTTTGCCGTAATTCCGGGTCGCGGGTCAGGTTGCCCATTAGTGTTACTTGGTTAAGGCTTCGTGCCATTATCTTTTCCTCCTTGCTTATAAGACATATGTCTCTCTGCTTAAATTGTATTCCCTACCGTACGCCCTTAACGGAATGCCCGTCAAGCGCCGGCGCGAAAATTTAACGATGATTTAAGATTCCTCCGCGGTTTCTTCTTTGGATTCTTCATCGTCGTCGCCGCGTTCGCCGCGCTTGGCGGCCTGTTCGGCCTTGAGCGCCTTGGCCTCTTCGGCCTTGGCGATGGCCCGCAGGTCGGGCCGGGTGATCAAAAAACGGATCACTTCGTCGGTGATATTCAGGGTGCTTTCCACCTTGGCCACGGCCGTGCCGGGCAGTTCCACGGTGTAGAACACGTAAATGGCGTGTTCGCTCCCCTTAATGTCGTAGGCTAGCTTGCGCTTGCCCCAATTGTCGTCCGAGACGACCTTGCCGCCGTTGTCGGTGACAATCTTTTTGACCCGCTCTTCGGCCTTGCTCAGGTCGACTTCGAGATCAGGATGATATAAAACGGCGATTTCGTACTGGTTCAAACCGCACTCCTTCCTTCTGGTTAAAGCCCCTGCACACGTAGGCGGTCAGGAGCCTGAAGTTGATAGTCTGCCCAGTATAGCCGATTTACCCCTGTTGGTCAACAGTTATTCGGGGAAGTTTTCGTCGAGGGCGGCTTCGGCTTCACCAACGGGAGCCGGGGCGGCGCCACCAAAGACGTCGTCAAGTGAGTTGATCAGCACTTCGCGGGGGCGCGAGCCGTCGGCCACGCCAATAATGCCCTGCTCTTCCATCTCTTCGATCAGGCGGGCCGCCCGGCCGTAGCCGATCCTTAAGCGTCGTTGTAACAGGCTGGTGCTGGCCTTGCGGTTCTCGAGCACTACGTGCACGGCGTCGCGGAACATGTCGTCGTCGGAACTGCCGCCGCCAAGACTGTCGGCGATCACGCCGCCCTTGCCGTTGAGTTGTACGGGCTGGCTAACCACCTCGTCGTCGTATTTGGGCGGCCTTTGCATACGCAAGAAGTCCATAACCTTGTTAGTTTCATCATCGCCGATCAGGGCGCCCTGCAAGCGCTTGGGCTTGGGCATTTCGGAGGTTAATAACAACATGTCGCCCTGGCCCAACAGCTTCTCGGCGCCGGCCTGGTCGATAATTGTGCGGCTGTCGACCTGGCTCTGCGTGGTGAAAGCGATACGGCCGGGCACGTTGGCTTTAATAAGGCCTGTAATAACGTCCACCGACGGCCTTTGCGTTGCCAGCACCAGGTGAATACCGACGGCGCGGGCCTTCTGGGCGATGCGTACCACCAGGGCTTCGACGTCGCGGGCGGCCATCATCATCAGGTCGGCCAGCTCGTCGATGACGATCACAATATAAGGCATGCCCTCTTCTTTTTTGAGGCTGTTGTACTCGGCGATGTTACGCTTGTTTACTTCGGAAAGAGCGCTGTAGCGCCGTTCCATCTCGGCCACCGCCCACTTCAGGGCGCTGATGCACTTTTCGGGCTCGGTGATAACCGGCGTTAAGAGGTGCGGAATGTCGTCGTAGGGCTTGAGCTCGACACGTTTGGGGTCGACCAGGATCAGTTTCAGGTCGGCCGGTGAATTCCTATATAAGAGGCTGGTCAGGATGGAATTAATCATCACCGATTTACCAGAGCCGGTCTGGCCGGCCACCAGGATGTGCGGCATTTTGGCCAGGTCAGCCACGATGGGCGTGCCGGAAATATCCTTTCCGATGGCAAAGCCAAGTGGGCCTTTGAGTTCCTGCCACTGAGGCGAGGTCAGCATCGAGCTAAGCCGAACTGTGGCAGACTTAACATTAGGCACCTCAATACCGACGGCCCGTTTGCCGGGGATCGGCGCCTCCATACGGATGCTGGTGGCCGCCAGGTCCAGTGATAAGTTATTTTCCAGGGCGGTGATTTTGGTCAGTTTTACCCCTGTTGGCGGCTTAAGCGTGTACTGTGTGACACGAGGGCCGATGTTGGCGCCTTCCATCTCGACGTCGATGCTGAAGTTAGCGAAGGTATCGTGGATAATCTGGGCGTTGGCGTTGACGTCGCCGGCATCGGCCTTGTCCTGCTTCTGGTTTAACAGAGTAACGCTCGGGAACTGCCAGTCGGGGTCGCTAGCGGTGGTCAGGGCGTCGTGAGCCTCGTTGCTGGTCAGTTTCTGGGCGGTGTTCTTAAGACTGCTCAGGCGCGGTCCGGCCTGGTCACCGCCGGCCGTGTGGTGAACCACCGGCACGCCCTCATTAAGCTTGAAACCCTCGTGGGCGTTGGCCTTCAGGGCCGCCAGCTCGGATTCTTCTTCACCTTCCGGCCGTTTGAACAATTCAAGGAGCTTCAGCAGTACCCGCGGGTGAATGCCGAAGGCGAAAAAGACTGATAACAGCGTAAAAACGAAGAAAATCAGGGCCGCCGGGAATTTATCCAGGGCGCTCAAAATTACGTTGCCAATGACCATGCCGACATTGCCGCCGTGCCCGCCCTGCCAGCTATCGCCATTTTTGGAGGCGAAAGCCACGTAGGCCCAGGCGCTGGCAAACAGCACCACCGCCAGCATACCCACGAAATTACTAATCGGAATCTGCTTATCTTCGGACTTGAGCTTGTGGAAGCCCCAGTAAACCAACGCCACCGGCGTGATGTAGGCTATCCAGCCCAGGGCCCAGTAGTCGCCGTGGAATAGATTAACCGGCAGTGGCCCGCCGGTGCCGAAGCCTCCCAGCAGTAAGAGGAAGGCCAGTACTATCAATAAGACGCCCCCGCCCAGCGACCACAGTCGCGACGGTTCGGCGGCAACGGCTTTCTTGCCTTTGCCATTCTTTCTTTTAACCGCTTTTTTCTTTTTAGCCATAACTGTCCAATTATTATATCAGTTAAAGGTATGATTATTCATGCCTCACAATATTATAGCAATTTTTACAACCATAGTCAATATTGCTTATGGTTGCCATATTTGACACTAGGGCTTTATAGTAGTATTATATCGTTTAGATTAACGGGTGGGTGGAGAAGCAATGGCCGCAGGCGGCGAACCACATCCCAATCAGCCCGGACCGGAAAATCGCCCGGGGATCTTGAGCCGTATTAATAGCCATGTTAACTGGCCGGCTACCCTCCTGGCTAGCACCGTGTTCACCATAGGCGGCAATGTCGCATTACACGAAACCGACTGGTCGCACGGTTCATTCCTTGATAAAGCCAAGGAGTCATTAACCTGGGAAGATGGACATACTTTCACCGAAAGTGTAAACGAAGGTTCGCACACACGGCACTTTATAAGTACTGACCACCGCGAGGTGGAAAGCCGGACGGCACATACGAGCTTCGTACTGAGGGGTGGCCAGCAACGTTATGCCCGCGAGTTCAGCCAGGACCCGAACGCCGGACTATTCAACGATCCGCAAGCCATCGACCGGGTTGTGCAGGGCCTGAAGCGCATCGAGAGACAGCATGGCCAAATACGAGCAATTGTTTTCCGCGGTTACGCCTCGGCGGAGGACGAATCCAAAGCCGCCGATGGCGGCCTGACTACTCCCAGTACCAGGAATCAATCCCTGGCGGAACGCCGTTCGGTCATCGTCCAGGAAGATGTGAAGGCCAAGACCTCGGCCGATCCCGCCTTGGCCAAGCCTATGGAACGTACTCATTTCGTACTTGATAAGCCAGTAGAGCAAGAATTGAGACCTGCTCAATATCTTAAAGTTGCAAAAGCGGCCAGCCGGACCGGCTTCAAGTCCCCAAGTGCTATGGTGGACGCCTGGAATCTACACCCCAGGTCCGTACCGGCCAGCGACCGCGAACTGCTCGACCATCTGCTCAAACCGGCTCGCAAAGTTACGGTGGACATCACCTGGCATCGTGGCGGCAAGCACGTCGAAGAGATCGACAAATACTGCAACATTGAAACCGTCACCAAGTATAAGAACGTCAAAACGCGGTACGACATGGACTGGCCAATTCCCATACCCCTGCCCTTGCCGATCTTCCGTAACATCCTGCCTCGGTTCCGACGCCGCCGCGAGGAAGACGAGCCTGAACTGGTCCCCTTGGGGCGTGGTCCCGCATTCGAACGGCCGCGCTTGCCGGAATGGTTCTGGCGCGGCGTGGGTTATTCAGTACTTGGTAGCGTTTTCCTAGCGCCCAACATCAGCGGCAGTAACTGCCGCGGCAAGGATCACGTCCCCCTGCCATGGTTAGCGGATTTCATCTACGACGCTGTCCGCGATAGCTCTGGCGCTGGTGCCGATGATAACCAGACGTTCAGTTTTGGCATCCCGTTCGTCAAGGGCACCCAGCTGGATATTGGGCATGTGAAGGGTAACATCCTGATTCCGGATCCCGACAAGGCTTGCCGGCCTAAGGCCTCTACTTCCACCCCTCTGCCGCAACGTTGTTCGACCATCGAGACCACGGTCGTAGACGGCAAGCAGACCGACCGGCGCCTGATCTACCAGGCGGCACCGATATCAACCCGCTACATTACCACAAAGTAACGTTAATCGACGCGTGGGTCCTGCGTCAGCAGGCGGGCGCGCATTTCCTGGAAGCGTTTTTGTTGTTCGGCGGCTATATCTTCGGGGCTTTTCTCGACGGGCGTCTGCTCGGGCTTCTTTTGGTCTTTGGCGGGTTGTTTGCCGCCTCCGCCACCACTGACGATGTTGACTACCGGTATGACGATCGGGCTGCGCTGGGTATGCTCGAACAGGTAGTGCGTGATGTGATCTTTGAGCTCGGCTTTGAAGCGGTCGAGGTCGACTCGTTTGTAGCGCTGTTGGACAGCTCTTTTAAGCTCGATTCGCAGGCCGTTCATGATCTCTTCGTTGTCGCGCATGTATATGAAACCACGGCTGATGATGTCGGGGCTGGTCAATAGCGCGCCGGCCTTTTTATCGACGGTCAGCACCACGGCCACCAGGCCCTCTTCGCTGAGCAGGACGCGGTCTTTAACCACCACATTGCTAACGATGGCGCCGGTCTGGTCAACCAGCACGGTGCCATGAGGCACTTCGCCGGCCAGTTCCATCTTGTCTTTGGTGAAGCTGATGACTTCGCCGTTGCCGACGTTTAAGGTGTTGGCGCGGGGAATGCCCTGCTCTACCGCCAGGTCAACATGGTATTTCTTGGCCGTGAAGTCGCCGTAAATCGGCACGAAGAACTTCGGCTTGGTCATGTTTATCATGTCGGCGTACTCGTCGCGCGAGGCGTGGCCCGAAACGTGCAAGGGACCGATGCCGTCGACCTCGCGGGTCTCATGGCGGAAGACGTGCACGCCCTTTTTGAGGAGTTCGTCGACCATGGTACGTATGCTGGCGTCGTTGCCGGAGTACGGAATGGGCGTGCTGGATAGAATCACCGTGTCTTGCTCCTTGAGCTTGACGTTGCGGTGCTCGCCGTTACTCATGCGCTGTAGCGCCGAGCTGGGTTCGCCCTGCGAGCCGGTACAAACCACTACCAGGTCGGTGTCTTTCATTGTCGCGGCCGAGGCTATAGGTACGAATGTTCCCTTGGGAATACGCACGAAGCCGTGGCGAACCGCCATTTCGAGCGTGCTGACCATACTGCGCCCGTCCATGGCCACTTTCTTGTTGTGGTGGACGGCGGCGTTGATGATCATCTGCACGCGGTTCATGTTGGTGCTGAACAAGCCGACGAAAATGCGGCCCGGGGCGTTATTCATGATGTCTATGAAGCTCTTTTCGATGGTCGACTCGCTCGGCGTGCGGCCTGGCCGCTCGGTGGTGGTCGATTCGCTCAAAAGCGCCAAAACGCCCTCTTTGCCGAGCTCGATTAAGCGCTCGGTATCGGTGCGCTCGTGGTCGAGCGGGTTAGGGTCGAGCCTGAAGTCGCCGGTATTAATCAGCCGACCGACTGGCGTGTCGAGCACGATGACTGTACTGCCCGGAATGGAGTGCGTTACCCGCACCAGCTCCACGAAGAATTCGCCGATTTTAAGGCGTTCGTGGGTGTCTTCATTCATAGTGACGGTCTTCAGCTCGAAGCCTTCGGGCATTGGCAGGCCGAAATTCTCGAAGATTTCTTCGACCCGGCCGATGGTGAATTTACTGCCGTAAATGGGCGCCGGAAACTTGGGCGCGATGTGCGGCAGGCCGCCGATGTGGTCGAGGTGCCCGTGAGTTATGACGTAGGCTCGCAGTTTGTGCTGGATCTGCTCCAGGTAGGCCGTGTCGGCGATGCCATAGTTAATGCCCGGCAGGTCGACGCCGAGGTCGTTGCCGCAGTCCATAATGACCGCGTCGTTCTGGTACTCCACCAGGATCATATTCTTAGAACCGCCGCCGTCCATGCCGCCCAGGCCGATGACCTTCAGGCGGGGGTTGTCGTCGATGACGTTGGCCCGCCCGCGGGCTGGCGCCGGTTTGTTCTCGGCGGTCAGGTACTGGTTGGCGATGCGCTGGGCATCCTGCTGTGAGCGCCGCTGGGCGCGCACGGCCTGCCCGCGCGAGGTGTTTAGGTTATTTTGCAACGGCGCCGGCGGTTTAGGGCCGCCGCGGCCGCGGTTCTGGCCACCGTTACTTTTGGGTGGTTGATCGGGTTTCCGATCGGGTTTTGGTTGGTTATTTTGCATAGAATCCTTTCTTTGCAATTTTTAAGATGATTTAATTTTCTCGATAATGGCCGGGATCAACGCGAAATCGTCGATCAGGGTCTGGCGCATAGCGCCGTTGTATAAAGCCGCCGCCGGGTGGAAGAGGGGCAAATAAACCCGCCCTTTAAAGCGCTTTGGCTGGCCGTGCACCTGGCTAATGCTCAAGTCCGGCAAGAAGCAATTCAGGCTATGGCGACCGAGTGTCACCACCACGACCGGTTGAATTACTTCTAGTTGGGACTCCAAGTATGGCAAAAAGGCAGTTTTCTCGTCTGGCAGGGGGTCGCGATTGCCCGGGGGACGGTATTTGACGATATTTGTAATATAAACGTCTTCACGTTTCAGATCAATCATCTCGAGCATTTCGTTCAGGAACTTTCCCGCCGCTCCTACGAACGGTTTGCCCTGTAAATCCTCGTTCTTGCCCGGCGCCTCGCCGATAAACACAATTTGCGAATCGGGATTACCGTCGCCAAACACTAACTGGGTGGCGGTCTTGGCCAACTCCGGTGTTGGACCGTCGTCCAAGATCTTCTGCTGGATCGCGTCGAGCTTAGCCTGTTTTGCGTTTGCCATTGTTAAAGAACGTTCCTATGAATCTGAATATATTTTGCAGGGCGCCGACCAGAAAGATCAGGGCCAACAGGTACCACCAGAAGTTGCCGCGGTCGATTGACAAGCTCGCGAAGCCATAGGCGATGGCCAGCTCGACCAGCCCGAAAACGAGCAGGCCGAGTCTGGTTTGGTGCCATTTATTCAGCTTTTGGTTCATCTTTCTTCTTGTCGTTTAGTTCGCGGGCGGCGGCTTTCATGCTTAGTTGCAGGCGACCGCGGTCGTCTACGGCGACCAGTTTAACGGTCACTTTGTCGCCTTCTTTAACGACGTCGCTGGTCTTGGCCACGCGGTCTTCGCTCAGTTCGCTGATGTGCACCAAGCCGTCTTTGCCGGGCATGATCTGCACGAAGGCGCCGAAGTCCATGACACTTACAACAGGTACATCAACGTAAATTTTGCCGACTTCGGGCTCGGCGACGATGGTTTCGATCCACTGCCGGGCGGCGTCGATCGAGGTCTTGTTCGGGCTGGCGATCATGATGGTACCGTCGTCTTTAATGTCTATATCGGCGCCGGTCTCGCCGGTGATCTTCTGGATGGTCTCGCCGCCCTTGCCGATGACCTCGCGGATCTTGTCGGGGTTGATCTGGATAGATTCGACGCGGGGGGCGTACTCGCTCATCTGGCCCGGTTCGGCGATGACGCCGAGCATGTGTTCCAGGATGTGGGCGCGGCCCTCACTGCCTTGCACCAGGGCTTGTTTAAGCACCGTTACAGGCAGGCCGTGGACCTTCATGTCCATCTGCAGGGCCGTAATGCCCTTGCTGGTACCTGTGACCTTAAAGTCCATATCGCCGGCGAAGTCCTCGGCGTCGGCGATGTCACTCAAGATGTAAGGCTTGTTGTCATCGCCTACCATAAGGCCCATGGCGATACCGCTGACCGGCGCTTTTAGCGGCACGCCGGCGTTCAGCAGAGCCATAACGCTGGAACAGGTGGCGGCCATGCTGGTCGAGCCGTTCTGGCTCATAATTTCAGTGACCGAGCGGATCATGTAGGGGAAATCGGCCTCGCTGGGCAAAACGGCTGTCAGGGCGCGTTCCGCCAAATAGCCGTGGCCGATTTCGCGGCGTCCGGGCGATCCTAGGCGGCGAACTTCACCGACGGTGTAGCCGGGGGCGTTGTAATGGTGCAGGTAGCGGCGTTCGCCTTCGCGTTCCATGGTATCTACCAGCTGGACCATGCTTAACGGCGCCAGGGTGACGATGTTCAAGGCTTGGGTCAGGCCACGGGTGAACAGGCTAGAGCCGTGGGCCCGCGGCAGTAGGCCGATTTCACTGCGCAATTCGCGGATCTCGGTTAGTTTGCGGCCGTCGGGACGCAGTTGATGCTCGACGATGCCCTTTCTAACATCTTTGTGCAGGGCTGTTTGGAAAGCCTCGTTAAAGTGGTCTTTTAAGGGCTCGTAGTCTTCGCCGTGCTTGGCAGCCAGGGCCTCGTGCATCTCTTCTTTGAGTTGCTGGACGAGCACATTGCGCTCCGGGTAAGGCTTGCGCAGGTCTTCGCCCAGTTTGCCTTCCAGCCAGGCATCTACTTCTTTCTGGATTGAGTCGTCGGGCAGGCTGAGTTCGTATTTCTGATCTGTTACACCGACCTTTTCGACCAGTTCCTGCTGGAGTTTGATAGCCGGTTGCATAGCCTCGAAAGCGTAGGCGATGGCGTCGGCCACTTGGTCTTCGGTAACTTCGCTGGCGCCGGCTTCTACCATCATAACGCCGTCTTTGGTGCCGGCCACAACCAGGTCGAGGTCGCCTTCCTCTAATTCTTCGAGGGTGGCGAAGGCTTTGAACTGGCCATCGACCAAACCGACCCGTAAGCCGGCCACGGGGCCTTCGAAAGGCGCGCCGCTGAGCACGAAGGCCGCGCTCATGGCGATCATGGCGATCATGTCAGGGCGGAAGTCGGGGTCCATGCTCAGAACACTAGCCACGCCCTGGGCCTCATGCCGATAACCTTTCGGCCATAAAGGTCTTATAGGGCGGTCGATCAAGCGGCTGAGCAGTACGGCGTCATCAGACGGGCGGCCTTCCCTTTTAATAAAACGCGAACCGCTGACCTTGCCGGCGGCATACATTTTCTCTTCGTAATCGATGCTCAGCGGAAAGTAGTCCATGCTGATCGGCTTGTCGCCGACCATCGCCGTGCCCAGCACCACGGTGTCGCCGTAACGCGCCAGAACAGAGGCGCTGGTTCGGTAACCGACCCGCCCGACCTCGAGCGAAAGCGTCTTACCGCAAAGCTCGGTTTCTACTTTAATAATGTCTTTGCCTAAAGGATTTTTCTGTCCCATCGGTCTTTCCTTTCGTCGGAGTTCCTCTACAGAGTCCAAATATAGCCGCGTCCCTTGTGCTGAAACGGGCGGGTTAT
>CAYUNY010000012.1:0-12427 GCA_964446315.1 uncultured Candidatus Saccharibacteria bacterium | reverse complement strand
GCTCACTAGCTCCTGAAGCTAGCGCGTCTACCAATTCCGCCACATCCGCGCGAAATACCTAAATATCTTATCTGTTTCTGGCAAGAACAACAAGTATCCTCAACCAAGTGGCTGCACTAAGGTTTCGAATACTTGTTGTTCTTGCCCTAGTCGGTGACCTTGGCTTGACGGATTTCCCAGTTCTGGACATTGATGAAGCGGTCTGTGACGGTCGGCAAGGGCTCGTCGGTCAAGCCCGATACGACGCCGTTAGTCATGTAGAGCAGGCGCGGTTGGTAAAGCCCCACGGCCGGGTTGTCCTGTTGCCAGGCTTGCAGGAAAGGCTTGTACTTGATGGTTCTTAACAGCGGATCTAGCCGGGTCCGGCCGGCTTCCAGGGCGGCATCGGCGGTCGGATTTTTATATTCCGAGAAGTTGAGGTGCGCCGAGCGAATGTCGGCCTGTGAACTGTCCCAATAGACAAACACGTCGGGGTCGACGCCGATCGAAATGCCATTCAGAACAGCCTCGTAGTTATGGTTCAGCAGGGCGCTCTGGAATTCGGCGCCGTTGAGGAACTGGACATGAAGATTGGCGCCAACCTGACGCCACTGCGTGATCAACTGACGGGCAACCGTGTGGTATTCAGAAGTGTCGGCGGCGGTCAGATTAATGTTTAAAACCTGGTTGTTTTTGCTGAGCAGGCCGTCTTTTGTGGCCGTCTTCCAGCCATCATTTTCCAGGAGGGCCTTGGCGCCGGCCAGGTCAAAACCCGGCTGTACCAATGACGGATCATAAGCCACCTGCCCCGGCAATAACGGTTCGCGCACGCGTCGGGCGGCGTAATCCAGGCTGTTGATAATTTGTGGTCCGTTGGTGGCTTTCACCAGCGCCTGCCGAACCTGCGAATCGGCCAGAATACCGGATGACGTCTTGAAGAAAACCATCGTAGCCGCCCGCAAGGCCAGGTCGCGCTGTTGTACGTTGGCTTTGGCGCGCAATTCTTTGGGGGTCTCGCTGAGGCCGACCATCGCCGTCAGCTGGCGGGCGGCAAAGGCCTTAACCATCTGCTCTTTATCCGCAAAAACCTGCACGTCGAACTTCTGTAGTTTTGGCTTGCCGAGGGCGTAGCCGGCAAAGGGCGTAAGACCGATTTGCACCTGGTAGTGGGCGGGGTCGCCATCGCCGTTAACCTTCAGGGCCTGCCATGAGAACGGACCGGCGCCGACCGGGTCAACTGTGTTAAAATCGGCCGAACGTAAATCCGTAGGTGGTATTTTTGCCAATAGATGCTCGGGTACGATGCCGTTAGTCATGTTATACGGGAACGCCGCCAGGACGCCCGGCAGTTTGAAAACTACGGTCTGGCTATCCGGCGCCGACACCTCAATTCCCTGCCAGCTGGCCTGCAGGGCACTGCGCACGTCAGGATTCTGGATCAAGTGATAAGTAAACACGACATCGGCGCTGGTCAGCGGCCGGCCATCCTGCCAGGTCAAGTGCGGCTTCAGGTGGACGGTGTAAGTACTGCCGTGTTCGTCCACGCTATAGTCTTTAGCCAGTTCGCCGGCCAACCGGCCCTGCTTGTCATAAGTTAAGAGTCCGGCAAAGACCAGACGCGAGACCGTTAGGTCGGCGTCGCTGGTGGCAAACAGCGGATCGGCGTTGGTGAAGCGGCCTTTGACGCCTTCGTTGTAAATGCCGCCGGGCACCGGGCGCAGGGTTTGGTAATAACCGCTGAGCGACGAGTTCTGGGCTACCACAACGGCGATCAGCAATACCATCAGCCCCAGCCAACCGATTACGAAGCGCCGCACCGGCTTTAGATTCTCGAAGCGCCGCAGTAAATGCCGGTCAAGATTCTGTTCGGCCTGCGTGCCAAGGTCTTCAACCTGTTGTTGGCCACTGCGTATCTGCCGTCTCAGGCGCAATCGCATTCGTCGCAGTTTCATTGGCTTTGGCCCGCCTTATTTCTTGATAATCACGCCGGCCAACAATGACAGCGTGAATACCAGGGCGCATACAATGGTTAGCTGGAAAATGGTTTTGTCGGTACCGCGACGAGTGGTGTTAACCTCACCGGCGCCGCCCAACCCGGCGCCAAGCGACGCGCCGCGAGTCTGGATCAGGATCAGAAAAGTCATTAACACCGCACTGCCGATTGTCAGATAATTCCAGATACTCATGTTTTAGGCTCCCCCGCGTCTTCTAAAATAGCCGTTACCAGATAGTTTACCAGCCCGATGATCATACCGGCAAACATCGCCGCCCAGAAATTGGTGATGTGCAATGGGTGGTACAGCTTGCTGGCAATGAATACCGTCAGGCCGTTAATGACGATCATGAACAGGCCCAGGGTCAGCAGAATAGCCGGCAATGAGAAGATCACCAAGATCGGCTTAATAACCACGTTGATAATGGCTAGCACCAGGCCGGCTATAATAATAACTCTCAGGCGGCTGTCGTAGCTGATGCTGTTGCTCAGGAAGCTGGCGGCGATCCACAGCCCCAGGCTACAGACCAGCCAACGTGTCAAAAAACGGTAAATCGGCCGATTCATATACATTAGAATTATTGTACGCTAGACCAGCTTTCGCGACAATTGAGCGCTGAGAATTTTAGTGCCCGTTTTAGTTATTAATACGTCGTCTTCAATTCGGACGCCGATGCCTTCTTTGGGAATATAGATGCCCGGCTCGACGGTCAGCACCATGCCCGGCTCGAGCGGCCGCTCATAATCACCGACGTCATGAACGTTAAGGCCTAGAAAATGTGAGGTGGCGTGCGGGTAAAACTTGCGGACGTTTTTGTGGCTCATTGTCTTTATCAGGCCTAACTCTTTTAGCTTCTCGCCCATAAAATGCTCGATCTGTTGTTCGTAGGGCTTCATTAGAATACCTGGCTTGAGCAAGCCTAGAGCGTATTGCTGGACCTCCAACACGGCGGCGTGTACTTGTTGCTGGCGCTTGGTCGGTTTGCCTAGGCTAACGGTGCGGGTAATGTCGGCGGCGTAATGTTCGACCTCGGCGCCGGTGTCTACCAGCAGTAATTCGTTTTTCGCCAGTTTACCGTCGTTGGCAACGTTGTGCAGTGTGCAAGCCCGTTCGCCGCCGGCCACGATTGGTTCGAAGGCGTGCCCAGCCGCGCCCCGCCGCCTGAAATTGCGGGCCAGCTCAGCGTCGACCTGGTATTCATGAGTATATTCGCGCAGTTTAGCCGGCCTTAGCGCCTCTTTAATGCCCGTGATGGTGATGTCGATGGCCGCTTGAATTGCGGCTAGTTCCTCGGGCTGTTTTAGCATGCGCATATTAACGAGGTGGGTGTGTAAGTCCACGAACTCCAGGTCGGGATTAAGATCTTTGAGCCGCTTGTTCAGCGCGGCGCGGGCCGGATTGGTGTACATGCCGTATTGCTCGACGTAGGCCGGCGGCGCGCCGGCAGTGGCGACGTGCTTGACCCTGCCAAGTCGCTCTTCCAGTTTGGCCCAACCCGAGGCATCATCGTAAACGGCTTTAACACCGGACCGCTGTTTCAATTCACCGTATTCCACGTGCCCGTCAAAAGCTTCCCGGCTGGCCGAGCGTTTTGGTACTATCAGGTATTCCTCGCCGCGATCCATCACCAGAACAATGTCTGGTTCTTCGATGCCTGTCAGATACCAGAAGTTGGCATCCTGCGCGAAACCGAACGTGCTGTCGGCGCCGCGTTGCAGTAAGCCGTTGGCCGTTATTACGATCGGGGCCGTGCCGGTAAATAATTCATGCAGTTTGCGCCGATTACCGGCGAAAAAGCCGCTACTGAAGTGTGATTTCATAATTTAATCACCAGTATAGCAAATAATCACTCTGTTGGTCTTCTTTCCGCCACATAAAGTCTGAGCAGTATATAGATTCCATATAGAATTTATATAGTGCCTCGATTACTATACAATTGAACCACTATGATTAATTGCGAATTTGAGAATGGCAACAAGGCGTCGCTACGGCACGCGGTGATGGACACGCTGGTTTTAAAAGACGGCAAGATATTGTTAGCCAAGCGGTCAATGAAGCTATCGGAAGGTGGTAAATGGGGCTTAGTCGGCGGCTTCATGGAACGCGATGAAACCTTGGCCGAGGGCGCCACGCGCGAAACTTACGAGGAAACCGGCTGGGAAATTAAAAACCTCACTATGCTCGCGATTATCGATAATCCCCACCATGCCAGCGAAGATCGCCAGAATATAAAATTCATCTTCTTTGCCGAGGGCATTAAGCAAACCAGCGAGCCCGACTGGGAATCCGACGAGATCAAGTGGTTTCCACTAGACGATTTGCCACCTAAAGAACAGATCGCCTTCGATCACGCCGACAGCATCGACCTGTATAAAAGCTTCTTGAGAGATAAGCCCGCCTTGCCAATCATGGCTTAGTCGGCAAGATATCGCTTTAGAAGCTTGGCCCTGTTGCCTCCGACCGACTTGGCTAGATCGGATTCGCTGGCCTGGGCTATGCCGCGCATACTGCCGAAAGTTCTAAGGAGTTTTTTGCGAGTAGCCGGGCCAATACTCGGGATATCGTCGAGCAGGCTGGCGGTTTGGCGCTTAACTTTCAGGACGCTATGATAGCTGACAGCGAAACGGTGTGACTCGTCACGAATACGTTGTAACAATTTGACCAGGTTGGTGCTGTGCGGCAGGTTAACCATGATGAAGTCGTCGCTTTCGGCGTAGAAACCACCTAGCTGGTTCAAAAGCTTTTCATCCAAAGCCACTCCGGACTTAGTTTTATGTATAACAATCTGCTCTTCGCGCTTAGCCAGGCCGATAAAGGGGATTTTGGATAAGCCGCAGTCGTCGCGGGCCTGGATGGCGGCGTCGAGCTGGCCCTTGCCGCCGTCAATCAATACCAGGTCGGGCAGGCCCCAGGCCTGGCGGTTCCGGTCGCTCAGCCGTCGTTTCAATGTTTCGTTCATATTGTAAAAATCATTGTTGTGGTCAAGCTTGGTCTTGAACTTGCGGTATTCGGCCTTGTTGCTGACACCGTTGGTGAAGACCACCAGGCTGGCCACCACATCGGTACCTTGCTGGTGGCTGATGTCGTAACCCTCTATCCGCCGCGGAAATTCAGGCATGCCCAGCAAGTTAACCAGTTCGTTAAGGGCGTGGTCCTTGCTGATGTCCAGGAATTCCTTGTCGCTGAAAATAACCTGCTTGTCGAGCCCTTGCAACCAGTAGACCTGGTTGCGCAGTTTGGCGGCCTGCTCGAATTGCCGGTTTTTGGCGGCCCGCTTCATGTCGCGCTCCAGCTCCTTGACTATCGATTTGCGGCGGCCCCGGATGACGGCCATCAGTTTGCGCAGGTTGGCGCGGTAATCTTCCAGGGTCGTCCTGCCCTCTTCCAAGCCGGGATCTAGGCCGAGGTGGTAGTGCAGGCTGGCCCGTTTTTGGCCGACCGGCCGCTTGGTAGCGAAAGGAAAGACCTTGCGCAACAGCTTGAGCGCCTGGCGTACCGACAAAGTGCTGAAGTACGGGCCGAAATAGCGGGCACCGTCGTCGAGCGGCCGGCGGGTAGTAGTGACCGTCGGGTAATCGCTGTCGTAATCGATGCGGATGTAGCTCATGGCCTTATCGTCACGCAGGAGAATGTTATAGCGCGGCATGTAGCGCCGGATCATCTCGGCCTCTAGGAAGAGCGCTTCGAGCTCGCTTTCCACAACCATCCAGTCAAGGTCGGTGATCTCGGCCACCAGGGCTTCGGTTTTGGGGTCGCGGTTGCGCGAGGCCTGGAAGTACTGGCGCACGCGGTTGCGCAGCACCGCCGCCTTGCCGACATAAATAATCTTGCCGGCGGCGTCCTTATGAAAATAAACGCCCGGCGACCTTGGCAGCTCGGCCAGTTTTGACTCCAACAAGCTATTCACTAAACCTATTTTACAGGTTGAGTCTGTGGTATCCCAGCGTCTAACAGAATTGCATCTCCTAAGGTGTCCAGGCATCTATTGACCCGGGCAAGTCTTTCCAGAGCTTCTGGGCTGTTGCCGCCGCTCCTATCTACCATTTGTTGAGCCTCGACTAAACTCAGCCTTTCGTCATGTAGCAGTTCAAGAAGCACCTCGCGACCGGTAGGAACACTATTAGGTTGCAGAACCGGACGCTCGTACGGAGTCCGTGTAACGTTGCTCATAATTTCTATTTTGCCCATGTTTGTGTTGGCCCTCTTTAGGAGTAACCCCTCCATGGTGATTGTAGCGCTTAATGCTTATGGTAAGCGTGATTTTGGTCACATGCGTTTAGCCGCGGCGTACTATGAGAAAGATCACGATAGCGATAAGCAGGGCAATGGCGGCTGTCAGGGATATGTCTATCAAGCGGCGCTGCTTGTGTCGTTGTTCCAGCTGGTCGGCCTCGTAGTTGGCGCGGGCTCGGAAGAAAGCCGCTTCTTCGCTGCCTGCAACCTGCTGGGAAGCCTTTTCGATTAACTTGTTAAGTGTTGCTTTGCCGGTGCCGTCCGCGCCGCCACTGCCGGCCAGCGCCATATCGCGCATGGCGGGATCACGCTCAAAGTCAATTTCCCTTTCGACAATCTCAGCCTGCAAAGCTTTTTTGATGTCGCCGCCACGCAGGTGTTCGGTGAGCAGGCGGCGCAAACCGCGCTCACCTATAAGATGGGTTTCATAAATCTGGCGCAGGCTACTGCCATCGACAACTATTTTTTCACTTAGGTTTAAGAGTTCGGCACGGTTAAGGGTATCGACCCGGCGGCCCTGTAGCTGTTCGGTTAGCTGTCGGTCAACCTGTTTTTCGGCCTGGCCGGTCTCCGGCGAGCGTTCAGGAGTTTTCGCAGGGGCGGTTTCTGAGGCGGCGACCAAAACCTGGCCGATGTGTTCGTGGCGAGGCGGCGAGCCGTGTAGCAGGTGGGCTTCCGGCGCCCGGCGGCGAGGCGATATTAGCGGCTCTTCGGGCTTTAGCGCCGGTTTTTCGACAATTTTACGCTCGATGGCCTCAATAATACCCGGTCCGTCCTGCTTGACCTTTTCGGCGGCCACCCGGCGTATTTGCTTTTCCTTGATCTGTAACTGCCATTGCATGTCCTCGACCTGCTTCTCCAGCTTTTTCTGAACCGGCAATAATCTTTTTTCTGTCTTAATGCGGCTTCGGCGGCGGCCTATCAGGTAGCCGACAACTCCCCCGAACAACGCCATGGCGGCCGGGTGGGCTTGACGGCGTTCGGGCAAATCAGGCTTCTCAGTCTTGGCGATCGGCGGTGGCGATGCAAGGTTGGGATTGAAGCCGCCCGGAGTGGGCGGGCCGCCCTGTCCGAATACCGATAAAGGCCTATGCGGAGCCGGGCTACCCGAAGCGCCGGAAGCAGGTGTAGGTTGCACCGGTGCTACCGGTTCTTCGTCGGCGGCAACTTCCGGCGCATGGTCAATTACCAGCTCTTCTTCGAAAATGTCGCTGTCTGGCTCGATATCACTTTCGGCCGCGGCGGTCTCCGGCTCGGCAATCTGCTCTTCCTCGAGGCCCGACAAGTCTGCAGGTTCGGCGCCAAGTTCGGTGATTACTTCTTGGTAGGCCGTCTCGGAGTCTTCGCCGGCAATTACCTTCTCGCGGAAGTACTCCACGGCCGGGTCAGTGTCCGGATCGGGCGCCTGTTCTGACTCCATTTCCCTGATAATTTCGACGATTTGCCTTTCTACGGCCGGTTTTTCGGCCTCGCCTACGGCCTCGAGCGGCGCTTCTGCCGCGGGCACCGGTTGGGAGTCAACCTTCTCAGCCGGCTTTGCGGATTCGTCGGCCAGCGGGTTAAGCTCGGCTTTATTCTGCTTGGTTTTTTCTTTTTCTTCAGGCGATTTGTCGGGTTTGGATTCGACCAGAAACAGGCCAATATTCTTGGCTTTCTTTTTTGATTTCTTCGTTTCGGAATCCTTTTCGGGATCGTCGTCGACGAGTAGAGGAGAGCCTTCCATGTCTTTATCTGCTGTAAGGTGTTGTCATTTTAGTTGCGTTCTCAAAGTATTTAGTATACGATAGTGCTTACCTATTAGCAACCGTGTCTCTCGAGGCGCGATTTAACCCGGAGGCGGCCAAAAATGTACATTACACACAAATCCCTGTCAGACTTTACCGCCCCCGTGGCGTGCTAGCTCTCGACCTTCATAAATTCATACTAAAACTTTTACAAATTACACTCATTAACCCAACCGCACTGCTGGAGGCAGTGTGCTATGAAAACCACATCCACAACCCGTAAAACATTACGCACTTATTGGCGATACACCCGCCGTTACCTGCCGGAATTCCTGGCCGGTTCGATTGGTGCCGTCCTGGCAGTGATCGCCCAGGGAATGTTGCCGCCCTACATCGTGGCTAAGATTTTCAGCAAATTGCAGAAAGTTTACGCGCACCATGAGGCACTGCACTTCTCGGCCTTCACGCCTTACTTCATATGGTTCGCGCTGTCCATGCTGGCCGGCGTCGCTTTGTGGCGCCTGCAAGGCCTGGCGGTTTGGAGCTTTGAGGTAAAGGTCCGCCGCGACCAGGCCAACGAAATCTATAACCACTTGCAGTCGCAGAGCCAACGCTTCCATGCCGATCGTTTCGGCGGCGCGCTGGTTTCGCAAACCAACAAGTTCATTAATTCTTATGAGAGGCTGATGGACGACTTTGTGTGGTCTATCATACCGGGCGTAACCACCGTTTTGGTAGCGGTCGGCGTGCTGATATTCATATCATGGCAGGTCGCCGTTTTGATGGTCGCTGTTATAGCCGTTTACCTTGGCCTGATGTCGCGCCGGGTGGCCAGGCAAATGCCTTACAACGTGCGTATGGCCGAAGTCGAAAGCCGGCAAACCGCGGCCCTGGCCGATGCCATAACCAACATGGGCACCATTAGGGCCTTTGCCGGTGAGCGTTACGAATCTAAGCGCTTCGGCGGCATAACAAATGATGTTCACCGTACCTACCGGCAACTACTGGTACAGGCTTTTAAAACCGACGCTTTAAGCCAGGTCCAAACCAACGGTTTCCAAGTCGTTGCCCTGCTGGCGGGCCTGGTCGCGGTCGCCGACTACAACATTAACGTTAGCCTGCTTTACCTGGTAATCAGCTACGCCGGCCGCATAGTTGACCGGCTTTGGGAATTCCCCCGCATTGTTCGTAATGCCAACCGCAGTCTGGGCGACGCCGCTGAAATGACCGTCATTCTGGGCATCGAGCCGGAAGTTAAAGATCCTCCGCGACCCGAAAAGTTTCGTATTCGTCGCGGCGAGGTCGTGTTTAATGATGTCGATTTTGCCTACCCTGAAAATCGCGAAGACGCCCTGTTCAGTAAGCTGAGCCTGAAGATCAAGCCCGGCGAAAAGGTCGGCCTGGTCGGCCCGAGTGGCGGTGGCAAAACCACCATAACGCGTTTACTGCTGAGGTTCATGGACATCCAGGACGGCGTCATAACCATCGACGGCCAGAACATAGCCAACGTCCGACAATCCGATTTGCGATCTAAAATCGCTTACGTTTCCCAGGAACCGATCCTGTTCCACCGTAGCCTGAGCGAAAATATCGGTTACGGCGACCAGAAGGCCGATCAAAACGTCATCGAAGGCGTTGCCAAGATGGCCCACGCCCACGAGTTCATCAGCAAACTGCCAAACGGCTACGAAACCTTAGTCGGCGAGCGCGGCGTCAAGCTGAGCGGCGGCCAGCGCCAGCGCGTAGCCATTGCCCGGGCCATGCTTAAAAACGCGCCGATTCTGGTACTCGACGAAGCTACCTCGGCCCTCGATTCCGAGAGCGAGGTGCTGATTCAGGACGCCCTTTGGAAGCTGATGGAAAGACGCACCGCCATCGTCATTGCCCACCGCCTGAGCACCATCCAGCGCATGGACCGCATCATCGTTCTGGAAAACGGTGAGATCGTAGAGCAAGGTTCGCACAAGGAGCTGTTACGTAATAATGGCACCTACGCCAAGCTATGGGCCCACCAATCGGGCGGCTTCATCGAAGATGAAGAGTAGGCCTTAGCCGGTGGCTGGTTCGAGCTTTTGTTTCTGCCACTCGCGGTAAACCAGGAAGATAATGATAACGTCCAGCACGGTCAAGAAGGCCATGCCGAAGGTTGGCGCGGTAACCAGCAGGAACAGCTGGTAAACCAGGAATAGCCCCAGAGCGCCGAGCGCCCACGGATAGGCCCAGATTTTGTTCAGTAGCAGGCATGTCACCAGCACGACCTTGACCAGTCCGTGGGTTAGCAAAAAGAGGACCGCGAATAAATTATGGCCGGTGGCCAGGTGGTGGCCGGCTTTGGCGACGCGCAATGCCAGGAAGTTATGGGGATTTTCTTGTAGGGCGTCTTGCGTCAGGAAGGCCGTGATACCGGTGATGGCGTGGGGGCTCAGAATCAACAGCAGTAGGCCGCCGGTTAATTCCAGGAGCCCGTCGATACCCTTAACGATGATGCCGATCTCGTAGCTTTTGTCGAGAAGCGTTTTAGGATGGAATAGCGGCATTACAGCCCCGGCTTATTCTTTTTTATCTGCCGGGGCGGCTTCGGCGGCCGGTTTGGACTCGCCTTGGCCCTTGTCGCCGCTGTCATTTGTGCCAGGTTCGGCGCCTTCGGCGGTTTCTTCACCGCCTTCACCCTCGGCTGAGCCTTCGCCTTCCTCACCTTCTTCGCCTTCATCCTCAAGTTCGGCGTCGCCGCCGGCGGCGTCGTTGGCGGCGGCCAGGGCGCTAGGCTCATAAACGGTAGCTATGGAGTGATCTACCTCGGTCTCCAGCTCGACATCTTCGGGGATAATAAGGTCGGCCACGGTGACGTGGTCGCCGATTTCTACCAGCTTTTCGGCGTCGTACTCGAAGAAGTCGGGCAGTTTGGTGGCAATAGCCTTAACCTGCACCGTTTCGAGCTGGCTGAGCACGATCAGGCCGTTGCGTTCGGCCGGGCTGGATTCGTTACCCTCGGCGTAGCGCGGCCGCACCGGGATTTCGGCGTCGACCTTCTGGTTAGCATCAACGGCGTTGAAAACAATGTGCGTTAACAAATGCTTTTTGGGATCAAATTCGGCGGTTTTTATAAGTGCCGTGTAGCTTTTGTCGCCTGCCTTAAGACTAACCGGATGGTGCTTGCCGGCCTTTTGCCAGACTTTGAGCATTTGGATACCGTTGCCCTGCACGATGACCGATTCCTTGCCGTGGTCGTGAATAACCGCCGGCACGGTGCCGTCTTTACGCAAATGCTTTACGGCTTTGCCGGTCACTTTGCGCGCTTCAAGGGTCAAATTAATAGCGTCTTGGGCCATCGTAAATCTCGTTCTCCGTTTCTTATCAGCCATTATAACAGATGTGGTAAGCTTATGGTAGATGTTTGATGTTTCCCATATTGTCCAGGCCGGCGGCCTGGTGCTGATAGCGATTATGATCTTTGCCGAATCCGGCATGTTCGTGGGCTTCTTCTTCCCGGGCGACACCCTACTGCTCAGCGCCGGCATCTTCGCGGCTCAAGGCAAACTGCCGCTGGTCCTGACAATCCTCGTCATCGCTATTGCCGCCATCGCCGGCGACAACACCGGCTATCACATCGGTAAGCGCTGGGGCCGCCGTCTGTTTCGCAAACCCGATGGCATAATCTTTAAGCAACAGTACGTTCAGCAGGCCGAGGCTTTTTATGAGCGCTGGGGCAGTAAAACCATGCTGGTGGCCCACTTCGTGCCGGTGGTACGGACTTTCGCGCCGGCTGTGGCCGGCGTGGCCCGCATGCCTTATAAAAAATTCGTATTGTTCGACGCCATCGGCGACAGCCTCTGGGCTATCGGCGTGACTTTGATTGGCTACTGGTTCGGCACCAAAATCCCAAACATTGACCACTACATCCTGCTGGCTGTCGCCGCAGTGGTGTCCATAACCTTAGGCCCGACTTTTTACCACCTCTTCAAAGCCCTGCGCGAAAAACGCCGCAAGCCTTAGGCGGCCAGTTCGGAAAGAGGCACTTCCATCTCCAGGCCGCTCATTGCCTCTCGCTTGCCAACGACGTCAGCATACATTTCCGCCTGGATGGCGGCCCTGGCGGGGCCAAACAGGCGGCTACGATCGAGGCCTGTGCCGCGTAACCCCTGCTTAGCGAGACCAACCCAGGCCAGCTCTCTGTGGGTAATTTGATCCGCTTGAAACTCGGTGGCTATAGCATCGGCCACTTCCGCCATTTCAAAGAGTGTAGCGTCGAAGTTATCCAGGTAATCCGCGTCAGGCAAAATGCCGTCGTAAGCGGATCGCGGGCTACCGAGGACCAATTCATAGCGGGACGCCGCTTCGGCCAGCACCTCACGGCCTACGCTCTCCGCAATTTTCTTGCTCATACTTGTATTATAACATTTTTGTCAGGTATTGGCCAGTGTAACTTTTTTTGACTTTGGAGACCTGTTCAGGCGTGCCGGTGGCCACTATTTGGCCGCCGGCGTGGCCGCCCTCGGG
>CAYUNY010000011.1:0-13707 GCA_964446315.1 uncultured Candidatus Saccharibacteria bacterium | reverse complement strand
CGCTTTATTTGCGGCACGCAGGGCATCCATAAAGAACTGGAAGCCGCCACCGCCAAGTTCGTGCAAACCGACGACGCCATCACCTATTCCTCGTGCTTTATGGCCAACGTCGGCCTGTTCCAGACCTTTTTCGGCCCCGAAGACGCCATTATCAGCGACGAGCTTAACCACGCCTCGATCATCGACGCCGTCCGCCTGACCAAGTCGGAACGGCTCATCTACAAGCACATGGACATGGCCGACCTGGAGGAAAAACTGAAGAGCGTAGCTGGCAAGCGTCTGAAAGTTATTGCCACCGACGGCGTTTTCTCGATGGACGGCCACATCGCGCCCTTAAAAGAAATTTGCGACCTGGCCGATAAGTACAACGCCCTGGTGATGGTCGACGACGCCCACGGCACGGGCGTGCTCGGCGAAACCGGCCGTGGCACGCCCGAACACACCGGCACGCTTGGCCGGATCGACTTTTTAACCAGCACTTACGGCAAAGCCCTGGGCGGCGCCGGCGGCGCTTTTACCGCTGGCCCTAAAGAGGTTGTCGAGTACCTGCGCCAACGCTCGCGCACCTACCTGTTTTCCAACGCCCTGGAAGTCGGTACCGCCGGCGCCTCGTTGTTTGCCCTGGAACACATTCAAAAGCATCCCGAAATACGCCAGCGCCTGACCGACAACACCGTCCTATTCAGGCAGGAAATGACCAGGGCCGGCTTTGACGTTGCCGGCAGTGAGCACCCCATAACACCGGTTATGTTCGCCGAAGAAAGCCAGGCTGTCGGCACGGCCGCTAAACTGTTTGACCAAGGCATCTACGTGGTCGGTTTCTCTTTCCCTGTCGTGCCCAAAGGCAAGGCCCGCATTCGGGTGCAAATTTCGGCGGCCCACACACCCGACGACGTCAAACTATTGGTAGAAAAATTCGCCTTGGTCAGCGGAGACGGCCGGTGAGCGAGGGGCGCGAGCTTTTCGGAACCGACGGTGTTCGTGGCCTGGCCGGCAAATACCCCCTGGACCCGGTAGGCGCCATGAAAATAGGCATGGCGGTCGGCACCCATTTCGCCAAACCCGGCCAGCGCATAGTGCTCGGCAACGATCCTCGTGAATCGTCGGCCGGTCTGGTTAAAGCTTTGGTCGAAGGCTTGACAGCCGTAGGCGTGCACGTCACCCAGGTCGGCATCATACCGACGCCGGGGCTGGCCTACCTTACCAGGGAAGGCCGTGACTTCGTGGCCGGCGTGATGGTCACCGCCAGTCACAACCCTTATGAGTACAACGGCGTCAAGGTTTTTGATAAGCACGGCGGCAAATTAACAGATAAGGCCGAGGCGATACTTAACAAGTTAATCGTGCAGGGAACACCGGAACGGACGGCCGGCAAAAGCGACGCCGACAACGGGCTGGTAAGGGCCTACGAAGATTTTTTAGTAAACAGCGCCGAAGGTTATAAGCTGGATGACCTGAGCCTGGCCATAGACAGCGCCAACGGCTCTGCCAGCGGCCTGGCGGCCAGGGTTTTTACCCGTTTGAAGGCCCAGGTAACCGCTCTGTTCAACCAGCCCGACGGCCGCAATATAAACCAGGGCTGTGGCGCCACCGATACCAAAGCGCTGAGCGAAAGGATTGTTAGCGATCAGCTGGCACTAGGCGTGGCCCTGGACGGCGATGCCGACCGCTTAATGCTCATCGACGAACAGGGCCGTGAGCTGAACGGCGACCACATTCTGTACATCCTGGCGTTAGCTGGCGGTCTGCAAGGCGTGGTCCTGACGGCCATGAGCAATCTTGGCGTCGAAAACGCCCTCAAAGCCCACTCCATAGATGTTAGGCGGGTCGGCGTCGGTGACCGCTACGTGCTGGAAGGCCTGCGCGAAACCGGTTACAGCCTGGGCGGCGAACAGTCCGGGCACATCATATTGGCCGATCGGCTGGCCACGGGCGACGCCCTGCTGGCCGCCGTGCGTACCCTGGCCGCCGTTAAAGCCTCCGGCAAAAGCCTGGCCCAGTGGCGCGACGAGGTGCCGATGTTGCCCCAAACGCTAATTAACATACCGTTGGTCGATAAAAACCTTCTCGAAAAGCCCGAAGTTGTGGCCTATATCAAGCACGAAACCCAAGACCTGGGCGATAAAGGCCGGCTCCTTATAAGACCCTCCGGTACCGAACCGTTAGCGCGGGTGATGGTCGAAGCCGCCGACGCCCAGGAACGAGGCGACCGCATCGCCTCGAAATTGGCGGAACTGCTATGAATCAATTTCCCGACGCGTTCACGGAAGCCTCCGCGCCAATTCCTGCCGAAAAGCTCGGCCCGGCCGCCAAGCAGGCCGCCGACGAGCTGGCCTCAGCCGGCTACGAGGTTCAAATCGGCCTTAGCCGCCAATACGCCGCCGAAATTATAGACATGGCCAAAGAACCGGCCATTCGCGAGTTCTGCCCTAACGACATCGGCTCGCGTTTTAAAGACCTTACCGCCACCGAGCGGTGGCTGGCCAAACACCGCGCCGTCTTCCTGCTGGTAAAAAAAACCGCTGACGGCTCGCGCCTGGCGGGTTATGGCTGGGTTGGCCCCGCCGAATCGACCCACGTGCCGGATGGCGAAAACACACTGGCGATTCGCATTGGCCAGATCGGCCAGGGGCAGGGCCTGGCGACGCCTTTTACGAAACTGATGGCCGATAGCTCGGCCATCCTGTATGACGCCAAAAACTTATGGCTGGAAACTTGGCTATCTAACGGCGGCGCGGTTCACGTTTATCACAAGGCCGGCTTTGAAGATGTTTCGGAAGAGCCGGCCGAACGCCCGACGGCCGCCGGTGGCCGCGTCCTGGACACCAGGCTGTTCATGTCTCTCGCCAACGACCGACTGCTCGCTTAAAAGAGGTGCTTGAGGCCCGCGTAAAGCGCCGTGCCGGCGGCAACCTCCAGGCCTATCCCGGCAACTCCGGCGATCAAGCCAAATAGTACTATCAGGATATCTTCCAGGATAATTCCCAGGGAAATTAAGACCACGCCCAGGGCCGGCAGGGTGTCCAGGCCCGAAAAGGGCGGCGCCACGAAGGCCGCGACCGTGAAAACCAGAATAACCAAGGCCAACAAAGTGACCACCGGCCCTTGCGCCAGCCAGGCGCCCAGGCGTTGCCGGCTAAAGCCCTCGAACCACTCGATAACCCGTATCAATTTACGAAAGGCCCTGCCGCCTACGATTTTGCCGGCATCAAGCTTAAGCCATCTTTTTGGCAGCCAGACGGTTTTGCGGCCGACAAGCAGTTCTAAGCTGAGCAGGGCTGTAATAAGTTCGGTAACATGCGTGACTCCACCGGTTGGTAGCGGCAGGGCCGGCAGGGCCATGAGCAATAGAAAGGTGATGGCGAAAGACTTTTCCCCAAAGACTTCATTAAACCCGGCCAGCGTCTTATCGTTATCGGTTTTCAGCCAATTTTTTAACTGGCGGCTAAGCTTAGGGGGTTTGCTGTGGGCGGAGACCATGAGCCTATATTAGCCTATAATGTAGGTATGCAACCAACGACAATCGATGGTACCGTCACCCGTTTTAAGGGTAACGGTCGCAAGTTAGGTTACCCGACGGCTAACCTGGTCACGCAGACCGGCCTGAAGGATGGTGTTTATTTCGGCTATGCCGACCTGGCCGGATTCGCCAACCACCCGGCCATTATATTCGTGGGCGTGCCGACCACCATGGGCGATACCGACCGCCGGGTAGAGGCCTACCTGCTCGATATTCCCGACCAGGATTACTATGATTTACCGATCAGGCTGGATGTGCGGCACTACCACCGGGCCAACCAGACTTTTGCCAATGTGGACGCTTTACTCGGAGCCATCAGGGCCGACGATGCCGCCGGCCGCCAGTGGTTCGTACACGCGGCTAGTAGCGGTAGTGGTCAGACTTAAGCGGGCCGTCTTGCGGCACGCCGATGTACTTGGCCTGTTCGGGGGTTAGGCGGGTCAGGTGGGCGCCCAAGGCCTTAATGTGCACGGCCGCGACCTTTTCGTCGAGGTGTTTGGGCAGGCGATGCACGCCGATGTCGTAGGCGCTGTTGTTGGTGAAAAGCTCAATCTGGCCGAGCACCTGGTTAGAGAACGAGCAGGACATTACGAACGACGGGTGGCCGGTGGCGTTGCCTAGGTTAACCAGGCGTCCCTCAGACAGTACGATCAGGCGATGCTTGTTGGGCAGGGTGTAGACGTCGACTTGTGGTTTGACGTTCATCTTTTTGACGCCGGGCAGTTCGCTGAGCTGTTTCATTTGGATTTCGTCGTCGAAGTGGCCGATATTACAAACGATGGCGGTATCTTTCATCTTCTTCATATGATCGAGGGTGATGATGTCTTTACAGCCGGTAGCGGTGACGAAAATGTCGCCTAGCGGCGCGGCTTCTTCCATGGTGACGATCTGGTAGCCTTCCATCAGGGCCTGCAGGGCGCAGATGGGATCAATTTCGGTAATCAGCACGCGGGCGCCGAAGTTACGCAGGCTTTGGGCGCTGCCCTTGCCAACGTCGCCATACCCGGCTACCACGGCCACCTTGCCGGCGATCATAACGTCGGTGGCGCGCTTGATGCCGTCCATCAAAGATTCGCGGCAACCGTAAAGGTTATCGAACTTAGACTTAGTAACGCTGTCGTTGATGTTAATGGCCGGAATCTTCAGCGTGCCGTCTTCCATGAACTTGTGCAGTTGTTTGACGCCGGTGGTTGTTTCTTCGGAAACGCCCTTAATTTCGTCGAGCAGTCCGGAATGCTTATCGTGAATCAGGGCGGTTAAGTCGCCGCCGTCGTCGAGCAACATATTGGGGCCTTTGCCGCCGGGGAACTTCAGGGTTTGCTCAATGCACCACCAGTACTCTTCTTCGGATTCGCCCTTCCAGGCGAAGACCGGCGTGCCGGCGGCGGCCAGGGCGGAGGCGGCGTGGTCCTGGGTAGAAAAGATATTGCACGACGACCAGCGGACTTCGGCGCCCAGGGCCTGTAGGGTTTCGACCAGCACGGCCGTCTGGATGGTCATATGAATACAACCGGCTATGCGGGCGCCCTTCAGCGGTTTGGCCTTACCATATTCTTGGCGCAGTTCCATCAGCCCGGGCATTTCTTTTTCGGCCAGTGTAATTTCTTTGCGGCCCCACTCGGCCAATTTAATATCTTTGACTTTGTAATCTGCCATTAAAGCTCTATCTCCTCGTTAAAGTTTTCTTGATAACGCCGGGCAATGTCTGCCGGCGAAAGTTCGGCCTGCGTGCCGTGTTGCTCCAGGGCAAACGACGCCACCACCGACCCCAATTGTCCGCACTTTCTTGGTTCCCATTGTCGCAAATATCCGTACAAAAAGCCAGCCCGGTAAGCGTCGCCGGCGCCCGTCGGATCGGTGATGTTAGCCGGCTTGGCGCTGGCGATTTTAACGGGTTCGGAGTGTTCTTTGCCACCGATGACCGAACCGTGTTCGCCGTGCGTGCTGATCAGAACCGGCACGGTAGCCCGGAGGTCGGCCTCGCTGAGACCGGTTTTCTTGGACAGCAGGCTCAGTTCGTATTCGTTGACGATGACCACCTCAGCCGCCTCGACGCCGGCGCGTAAGTCGTCGCCGGAAATGTTGCTGACCTGCTGGCCTGGGTCGTAGACCAAGCGCAGGCCTTTCTCGGCGCACTCGGCGACCATGCGGCGCATGGCGACGGGGTCGTGAGCCGACAGGCAAACCAAAGCGTCCTTACCGGCCCAGGGAGCAAAACTCAATAACTCGGCGTCGGACATGGCGCCTGGGTAAAAACCGCCGACCTGGTTACCGGCGCTGTCGGTGAGCACGTTGAATGACGCCGTGGCCAGCCGACTTTGGTAAACGCCGGAAACATCAACACCCAGCTTGGCGAGCCGCTCCAGATAATCGGCCGCGTCCGCGCCGACGGCTCCCAACAACACAGGCGCCTCGCCGAGGGCCGCCAGGTTATAGGCGATGTTAGCGCCGGTGCCGCCCTGCGATATATCCAGGCTGTCGACCAACACGCTAACCGACAGGACCTCGATTTTACTGGATTCGATTAACTCGCGGTAATGACCCGAGAAATTCATGATCCGGTCGATGGCGATCGACCCACAGACAACAATTTGCGCTTTTCCCATGTCTAACAAGTATATGACAAACGGCGGCCTTATTGCTACCGTCTATTCGAGCAGGCGCTTAACTTTGGCGACTACTTCGCTGGCCGGCGTCAGGCCCTTGATAGTAAAGTCGTTAGCGCCAAGTTTCATGGCCTTTTCAATGTCGGCCTCGCCGCCAAGCACCGAGTAGACGATTATCGGGATGTCTTTGTACTGCGGATCGTTTTTAATCTGGGTAAGAACGCTGAAGCCGTTTATTTTGGGCATGATCAGGTCGAGCAGTATCAGGTCGGGCTTGTGCTTTTTGACCGCGGCCATGGCTTCTTCGCCGTCTTCGGCTTCAATAACTTCGACGTCGGGCAGGGTGCGCACGGCGTCCTTGTAAATCTGGCGGAAGGGCAGTTCGTCGTCCACCAGCAGGATTAGTTTGGATTGTGTAGGTTCGTCAGCCATGTTTTCCTCCTAACGGAACTTTAATAACTATGGTAGTGCCTTTATCAGATGATGATACCACGCCGATGTCGCCTTTTTGTAGGGATACCAGCTGTTTTGCCAGGTACAGGCCGATGCCGGTGCCACCCTCGGCTTCCGGGGCGGCCGACAGCACGTTGTCTTTCTGGAATATGCTGTCGATGACTTTCTGGCTCATGCCACGGCCCTGGTCGGTTACGCGTATCACGCCGTAGTCACCTTCTTCGCCGGTTTCAACCGTAATGGCGGTGTTCTGCCTGGTGTAACTAACGGCGTTAGCCAGCACGTTGCCAAACACTTCGACCAGCTTACTGCTATCGGCCTCCACGGTTATCGCCTCGGGCGGCGGCACAACGTTAATTTTCAGGTTCTTTTGCTGTAAGCGGTCCTGGTATATCTGAACGCCCTTGTCGACTATATCGGCCAGCGGTACAGGCTGCAAGTTAATCAGCAGGTCGCCCTTCTCAATAACGGTAATGTCCAGCAGATCGGTCAACAGCTTGATGGCGTGGATGGTTATCTCGTCGATCGATTTTAAATATTCCAGTTGTTTCTTATTGAGCGGCCCGGTGATGCCCTGGATCATGTTTTCTACATAACCCTGGATCTCGCCGACCGGCGTTTTGAGCTGGTGCGAGGCCAGCGCCACGAAATTGCTCTTCAATTGCTGGATCTTCTTGGTGCTGGTGGCATCGTCGAAGACCGTCGTGCCGCCGATTATCTCGTTGCGTAAAACGATTGGCGCCAGCGAGCTGACAAAGGGGAACAGCGAACCGTCTTTGCGCGAGTAATAGTACTGGCTCAGGTGTTGAACGCCGGGCGTCTGGCCGTCCAGGTGCCGGCGCGCCAGCTGTAACAGCGGCCGTTCGCCGGCCTTGACGCGCCGGCCGTTCTCGTCGAGCAAGGGCAGGATTTTTTCAATACTGACGCCCAGCACTTCCTGCCTCTGCCAGCCCGTCAATTCCTCGAAGCTGTCATTGACCAGTTTGATGTTGCCCTCTTGGTCGACGGCTACCAGCGCGCTACCCATGGTTTCCAAAATAGCTTCGATCTCGGCTCGCTGGGTGGTTTCGGCCTTTAGTTCGACGGCCAGTTCGGTCCGCTCGCGCACCAGCTTGGCCACGAAATCGGTGATAGCCGTGATGGTTAACAGCATGGCCGGCACGAAAAACAGAGTCTGGACCACATAATCGGTGTTGGTGTGCAGGGCTGGAGCCAGCCCGCTCTGCGTCTTGACCCAACCCACGTAATCGAGCGCTATTAAGGTGTCGTAGGCGATTGAAGCCACCACTCCCGTGGCGTAAATTGCCCGCCGGCCGAGCAGGGCTCCCGACATGATGATCGGAATCACGTAAAGCATGACGGCGACGTTTTCGATGCCGCCGTTGCCATAAATAACGGCGGTGACAATCACCAGGTCGAGGATAACCTGGGCCGAGGCCAGCGCCTGGTAAACGCCGTAACGCTTAAAGTGCCACGAGCTGGCCGCCAGGAACAGGAAATTGATGGCCAGCACGCCCAGCACAATGCTCATATTCTGGGTAACCTGGGGCACGAAGCCCTGCTGGAGGAATTGCGGCAGTGAGCCGGCCAGGCCGACGCCCAGCACGATAAACCAGCGCAAACCGATATACCACCGAATGCGCTGTATTAGATCTTCTTTAGAGAATGATACTTCCATATAACGGATTTTTTGTATTAACAGCCAACAGCGTGACAGTATAACGCTTTTGTTTCAAAACACGAACCAAAAAACCCACAGTTATCAGGTTAGCAGGTCGGAGTTGGCGGCCATGAATACGCCGCTGATCTTGCCGGTGGTATCGAACGTAAAGGAGATCACGTAGTGGTTAGTCGCTTCGCCGGCCACTGCTGTAGCTGGGAAGTAGCTGGCGTAGGCGCCGGCCTGCCAGCTGGCGAGGGTAGCCGCGGGCACATCAAAGTTCCAGGGGTCGGTGGCGTTCTTGAGGTATGATGTGATATCCTCGACGGCCGCCGATGGCGAGTGGTCGAAAACGCCCTCCGAGGCGGCGATCACAACGTGCACGCTGGCGGCCATGTAGCCTTCCAGGGCCGCCGTGTTGCCCGAGGTTATAGAGGCCTTGATATTGGAGATTGCCGCCGCGGTGGGCCTGACGGCAGTAGGCGTGGTGTTCGCGGCCGCGGCCTTGGCCTTGGCGTCGGCCGCCGCCTTTTTCAGCTTGGCGTTCAGGTTGGCGATATCGCTGTTCAGGGCGGCCGTGTGAACGGCCTGGGTTTTCTGGTCTTGCTTGGCCTTGTGGTCGCGCCAGAGGTACCCGCCGGCAAAACCGACTAGTAGGACCAACAGGAACAAAACTATTTTTTTCCAGGGCAGGTGTTTTTTAGGCTTTTTCGAGCTAACGACCGCTGTTTCAACAGGTGTCGATTCCGGCGTTTCAGCAGGTGATTCGGCATTTTCGTCTGGCATGATAACTCCCCTTAAATACTGCTTATGATTCTACTCCTGTCGGCCCACAGATCAAAGTTCGTAACGCGGAGCGCCCAAAAAAAGCTTGACAGCCTTCCCTGCTCCGAGTATCATTTAACCAAATGGTTGAATATACTATGAACCTAGACTCGGTGTTCGGCTCGCTGGCCGACCCCACCCGCCGCGACATCCTACAGCGACTCACCCGCTCCGAGCTGTCGGTCAACGAAATCGCCAATCCGTACGATATGTCACTGGCGGCGGTCTCCAAGCACCTTAAGATATTGGAGAAGGCCAGGCTGGTCATCAAGCGCCGCAAGGGCAAACAGCAGATTGTCGAGCTGGCGCCGAAAACCCTGAATGAGGCCAACGACTACCTGGAACGTTACCGCCAAATGTGGGAGGAGCGTTACGACGCGTTGGAAATATTAATAAGTAAGGAGAAATAAGATGTCAGAAACTAAGTTTGAAGTCGACAAAGAAAAACTGGAAGTCCGGATCAGCCGCGTTTTTAACGCGCCGCCCGAAAAAGTTTGGCGGGCCTATACCGACCCCGAGCTAATCGCCCAATGGTGGCAGAATACCGAAATCGATAAGTATGACTTGCGGGTCGGCGGCGCCTGGCGCTTCATAGATAGGGGCCAGGGCGACGGTAAGGAACACGCCTTCCGGGGCGAATTCACCGAAATTGACGAACCCCACAAGCTGGCCCGTACCTTTGAGTACGAACCTTGGGCCGGCCACGTTATGAACGAGTCGGTCACGCTGGAGCCCACGGGCGATGGCAAAACCCAGATGGTCACCGTTTCCAAATACGCCAATTTGGAAGACCTGGAGAACATGGTTAAAAGCGGCATGGAACGCGGCGCCACGGCCGGCGTCGAGCGTTTGGCCAAGGTGGTCGAGGCCTAAGTAGCGATTCGCCCATTACCCCTAAACGTGCTATAGTTTAAATAAGCAAGTGGTTTACTATAACCTCTCCGTTGTCATAATTCGTTCTTCGCAAAAACTTACTATCATCTCGGTTAGACGGTACTAATCGCGAGCGATATTAGGTTAAAAGAAGGACAATCAACATGGCAAGCAAACTTTACGTAGGCGGACTCGCTTACAGCGTTACGGAACAGGAACTGGAAGAACTTTTCGCCGAACAAGGCAAAGTAGTCAGCACGGCAGTCATTAAAGACCGCGATAGCGGCCAATCCAAGGGCTTCGGCTTCGTGGAAATGTCTGACGACGATGAAGCCCAAAAGGCCATCAAAGAGCTGAACGGCAAAGAAGTAAGCGGCCGGGCAATCATTGTCAACGTGGCCCGCCCCCAAGAAGACCGACGCCCAGGCGGCGGCAGTTTCCGCTAGAACCCAGCCCCACCCTAAGCATAAGCCTATTAAATAAAGTACTTGCATTTAATGCAAGTAGGGAGTTTAATATGGTTATTACGTGTACTTTAAGGGGGAACTATGTCCGGTCTTTTCAGCAAATTCCAAAGATCGGGTGGGAAAATATCAAAGGCTATAACAAACAGTAAAGGCGCGATCGGCACGGGGATGATCTTATTAATAGTAGGTGGCGTAGTGGGTGGTGTGGCCCTGGTTACGGTAGGCACAACTTACCGCAATGTCTCTAACTTCAACGCCGGCACTTTGAACGACGCTCGGCTGTCATCCAACGTTGCCAAGTACGACGACCTGGCTCCGCATTTCCTGAACAAGGTAAAAGCCGCCAGTTTTGAGGGTAACCTCAAGGGCGATGTTAAAGGTAACCTAACCGGCAATGTGACCGGCGACGTAGTCGGCCATGTAACCGGTGATGTCACCGGCAACGCCGACACCGCTACCTCTTTGCTGTTTACACCTACCGGCTGTGCCCCCGGCCAGTTCGCCAACAGCATCGACGCTCAGGCCAACCTGGGCTGTTCGTTCGTAGGTGCGAACCTGACCAACCTGAACGCCAGCAACATCACCAGCGGTACCCTGAGTAATGCTCGCTTAACGGCTAACGTTACCCTGCAAGGCAACGCCTTTAATGGTGCCAACGAGCTGGTTCAGCTTAACGGCTCAGGTCAGTTACCTGCAGTCAGTGGCGCTAACCTAACCAACCTGAACGCCAGTAACATCACCAGCGGCACTCTGGCCGACGCCCGCCTAACCAGCAATGTTGCTAAGTACAACGACGCAACCCCGACCTTCACCAACGCCGTCACCGCTCCGACCTTTAACGGCAACCTGAACGGCAACGCCAACACGGCAACTGCCCTCGCAGCCGACCCCGGCGACTGCGCAGCTGACACATATGCCCAGACTATTGACGAATTCGGCACACTTGGCTGTTTCTCGATTACCAACGCTTCGACTACCGCGACTTCATCTAACATCGACGATACAATCGTGTTACGAGGCACCAACGGAGACTTCTCCGCCGGCACCATTAGCGCTGATCTTCAGGGTAATGCCGACACGGCCTCCAAGCTTACTCCCGGTAGCAACATTAATGGTGTCCTTTTTGACGGCTCTGCGGATATTACGATAACTGTTGATGCCAGCACCTTGACTGGCGACACGCTGGCTTCCAACGTAGTAAATAGTGCCTTGCAAAGCGTCGGAACGTTGACTGACCTGACTGTAACCAACCCCATTAATGGTGATATTACCGGTGATGCCGCCACCCTTAATGGCAATGATTCGAGCTTCTTCCAGGATGCTTCCAACTTGAATACAGGCACAATTGACGATACTCTGCTCAGTAGCAACGTCCCACTCTTGGATGTGGCCAACGCTTTCACGAATGCCAATACGTTCTCAAATGCTGGCAACTCGTACACCGGTGACGGTAGCGGTTTAGCAAGTGTAGACGCGGCAACACTAGGGGGTAGTGACCTGGCGACAGTACAGGATGCGGGCAACCTAACCGGCACGCTGTCAGATAGTCGTCTTAGTGGCAATGTACCACTGAAGGACGGAACCAACACGTTCACTGGCGCGAATACTTTCTCCAACGCTGGCAACTCGTTTACCGGGACGCTTACAGTTACTGGTGGCACGATTGACGGAACCACTATTGGTGGTGTTACCCCGGCCGCCGTTGATGCTACTAGCATTGTGGTCTGGAATAGTATTACTGGTGCCAGTGGCTCTACCGCAGACTTTGGCGACGCCAGCCTTTTGAAAGTGCCAATCAGCGGTACTACACTTACGAATAATGTGAGTGTCTGCAATGTGGACGGCGCGATCACTTTCGATGAGAGCCACTTCTATGGCTGTACGGGAGCGGTCTGGACACAGTTGGACAACCTTCCATAACAAATAAGTAGCGCTAGCGCTGGAAACCGCCGGCCAAAATAGCCGGCGGTTTTCTATTGTGCTAGGCTAAAATTATGCGCCCGCGCCGGCTAATAAAAACCTTTAATGATAAGTATCCGTTTCTCGGCCCTCTTATATGGATGCTGTCGGTTCAGTATTTCATAATCCAGGTCATCGTGGCCCAGGCCTGGAAAACTACCTACAGCCTGTCACTAAATACCATTAGCGACCTTGGCAATACCGCCTGCGGCGCGGCGTCCAGCAGGGCGGTCTGCTCACCATTGCATGCCCTAATGAACGCCTCGTTTATTACATTAGGCATTACCATGGCCCTGGGCGCCGGGCTGATCTACCAGGAGTTCAGGGAAAATAATGGTTCGTTCACCGGCTTTGGTTTTATGGGGCTGGCCGGATTGGGCACGCTGATGGTCGGGTTGTTCCCCGAAAATACCATTAGTATTCTGCATTCCGTCGGCGCCGCCTTGCCGTTTTTGATCGGTAACGTCGGCTTGGTAATACTCAGCCTGGCGTTGGACGTCCCTAAGCCATTAAAGGCCTATACTTTTCTATCGGGGGTAGCTTCGCTCATCGCGCTGGCGTTCTTCTACAGCCATAGCTATTTAGGTCTTGGCATTGGCGGCCTGGAACGGGTCGTGGCCTACCCGCAAACGGTCTGGCTGATCATTTTTGGCATGTATATGTCGAGAAGCCACATTAAGCACCGGGCGATTGCCCGAAACTCCTATTCAATAAATAGCCGTTTTCCGCGGTAAAAGCGCGCCCGGCGCCGGCGCCGTGCTTTCGGCTCGGCGGGGTGCAAAAGGTACTCCTTTGACTCTATGGTCACGGTTCCCATAACAAACCTCCTCAAATAGGTTGGACAGCTAGTATAGGCTCAGAGCGGCACCCTGGTTATGATAATTGTCATAAAAATTATGTGATTTTCGTCAAGCATTGAACACGAAGATCCGACCTTCGTGAATCGATTATTTGACCGGCTGGGCTACTATAGACTCATGGCTGTAACAAAAAATATAATCTCTGGCGGTGTTGTCCACGAGTTACCGACGGATTTAAGGAAGGCCCTCGCTTCTGATGCCAAAGCACTGTCAGCCTGGGAGGACATTACCCCTCTGGCGCGCAATGAATGGATCTGCTGGACAATTAACGTCAAACAACAGAAAACCAGAGACGAACACGTTAAACGAGTTGTTTCCGAACTCAAAGAAGGAATGCGCCGCCCCTGCTGTTGGCTTGGTTGCATTCACCGCACGGACAAGCCCGTTAGTCCTTCAGTGCTATATGTGCTAGATAAACGATCTAAGTAATGGCTGGGGATGAGGGATTCGAACCCCCGATCATGGGACCAGAACCCACTGCCTT
>CAYUNY010000010.1:0-15034 GCA_964446315.1 uncultured Candidatus Saccharibacteria bacterium | reverse complement strand
AGAACCCGCGCAACGGTTTCCTGACCGTCAAGCGTAAATAGGTTGGCTCCGCCCGGCAACGGGCACCACCTAAAACACCCCTGCGCGAGCAGGGGTGTTTTCTTTGACCGCGTTAAATGGCGAAAGGTGAAGCGTAGGTGATAGAATAGATAGTAATGTCAGATTCTATCCTCACCGTAAAAGGCCTACGCAAGGTCTACGATGACAAAGTAGCCGTCGATGGTATCTCATTTGAGGTGAAGAAGGGCGAGATCTTTGGTATCCTGGGGCCCAACGGCGCCGGCAAGACGACAACGCTCGAGATGATCGAGACTTTGCGGCCGATTGACGGCGGCAGTGCCAGCATCGACGGTGTGGACGTAGCCAGTAATCCTTACGACATCCGTGGCATGATCGGCGTCCAGCCGCAATCACCTGGTTTTCAAGACAAAACCAAATTAACCGAGCTGCTGTATCTGTTTGCCGCCGCTTACGGTGTAAAAGTGGATGCCAAGAAGTTCTTGGACGCCGTGAACCTCAGCGACAAGGCCGATGCCTACATCGAGCAACTATCAGGCGGTCAACGGCAACGTTTTTCGATTACCGCCGCCCTGGTGCATGACCCAAAAGTCTTTTTCCTGGACGAGCCGACAACCGGCCTTGACCCGCAAGCCCGCCGCAACCTTTGGAAACTCATCCAAGATGTGCGCGACCGGGGTATCAGCGTGATTCTCACAACTCACTACATGGACGAGGCTGAGGTACTGTGTGATCGCATCGCCATTATGGATCAAGGCAAGATAATTGCCCTGGATACGCCTAAAAAGCTGATCAAAGCCCTTCTGAAGCGCGGATTTAAGAAAGAGCAGCAGGTTGAGCAAGCCAATCTGGAAGATGTGTTTATTGATATGACCGGGAAGGGGCTGCACACATGACTTTCAAGCAGCAAATGTACACCATCTGGGCATTTTTCATCGTCAACTTCAAACGTCTCTTCCGCGATAAGACGGCGCTGTTCTTCACCTTTATGTTTCCCTTGATCTTCCTGCTGGTGTTCGGCTATGCCAACAAAAACAGCGGCGTGTCGTTCCGCGTTGGTGTGCTCAACGAGTCATCTACGCAAATATCCCAGCAAACCATTAGCACCATCAAGCACTCCAAAGTCTTTAAAGTCGACCGGGAAATCAATTCTATGGAAGCTGCCAAAGCGAAAATGAAGCGGGGCCAGCTAGATGCTACCATCGTGCTGCCAAAAGACTTCGGTACGTTACGTAGTGGCACTACCGGCGGCCACGCAGAAGTTATTTACACTCAAAACAGCGCCCAAGCCGGCCAGGCTGTTCAATCAGTCCTCCAAAGCCAGTTCACGAGGCTCAACGCCCGGCTGGTTGCTACCACCACGCCATTTGTCGCCCAAGCCGTTCAGTCCAATGAGAGGAGTCTGACATCGTTTGATTACGCCTTTGCAGGAATCCTAGGCTTCACAATTCTTGGTTCGGGCATCTTCGGGCCGATCAATATCTTCCCGGAGCTTAAAAAAATGGGCATTCTGCGGCGCTTACACACCACGCCATTGCGGGTTTGGCAGTATTTCTTGAGCGTTATGCTTGGTAATGCCGTAGTGGGGATGATGTCGTTAGCCTTGATGTATGTGGTGGCACTGAAACTGTTCAACCTGCATATTGCCGGCAACATCTTTGAGTTGGTGGTTTTCCTCATCTTCAGTCTGATCTTGATACTGGGAATCGGCTTAGCAATCGGTGGCTGGGCCAAGAATGAGCGTCAGGCGGCACCTTTAGCCAACATCGTTGTTTTTCCGATGATGTTTCTGTCGGGTACGTTCTTCCCGCGTTTCGGTTTTCCGGAGTGGCTGCAGAATCTGACGAACTTTTTCCCGCTTACGCCCGTAATCGATGGGGCGCGATTGATCACGACCGAAGGGTTGCACCTGACACAGATAGGCTCTCAGCTGGGGATCATGGCCGGCTGGCTGATCGTAGTGTACCTAATCGCTTTCCGCGTCTTCCGCTGGGAATAAAACCACAAAACCGGCTTGCGGCGTATCAGCGGCCATGGCAAAATGGCCTTATGACGGCGGAAATAAGCCAGGCCGAGAGCCAGGTGCCCTTGTTGCAACAGGGGATAGACACAGAAACCGCTTTTCAATTAGTCAGGGAAGCCCAGAGCCCCAGAGAGATACGAGGCATAAAGCCCGGGTTCTTCGGATATATCATAAGGCTTCCCATCCCGGGTGAAGAAAAGGCCGCTTTGGCAAATCAGTTTATGAACGTGGCTGAGCGAAGGCTGGCGGAGCTTTCCCTGCTTACGTCCGTAGAAGTCCTAACACAGCCGTTATCTATCTTGTCAGATTAGCATAAGTGTGATATAGTAATAATATGACTGCGACTGGCAATACTATTTCGCCTGCACCCGCTAACAAATATACGCAGCTGCGTGATTATGATCCGGCGCAGCGTCTGGATATTTTGCGCGGTCCCGATGGCCCAGGCTTTATGCCGGTCACTATGGACGAACTCAATACGGCATTTCGCCGCTGGTGGCATAGCGATAAGGGTGGTGAGCCAATGGATGTAACATTGGAGAAGATTTTTTACAGCCAGCAAATGCTTCCGAAGGGTAAGCCTGAACAGGCCATCAAGTGGATTGTAACCGAATTCGCAGCCTACAGCCGCCAGGCCAGCCGCGATCTAGGTGTTTTGATGGAAGCCGGGAAGGATTTGTTCGTAAACCCGATAGAAGATGATGCAACGGCCACTGCTACTGACTACTTTAGAGGGGTCCCGGCTCATCACGGGCCCGGCCAACTAGTCCGGTTTATCGATCTAAGCCGCATTGCCGACGGCCAGAGAACTTTGGATTCTTTCGACTTTGAGCCGCTCGGCGAGATTAAAAAGAGTAAGCTTACAGAAAAGCGCGGAGTAATTGACCCTTATACATCCGGTAATCCGACTAAAGCTGTACAGACACGTATGGACGAGGTTCTAAATGGAATCCTAGCCAGCGATTTACAGCCTGTAGTTGAAAATGCTGCCAGTGATCAAGAAGCCCGTTTAAAGTTCTGGGGCGAAGCTTTGGTAGAAGCCTCCCGTGAAAGCCTGGCATGGCCAATTGCTCGAACAGCCTTGCGAGCACCCGGCATGACTAAATATTTCCCTGAATTTAATCAGCCAGAAGTATAATCTATTCAACGATGCTGAAAGATTTGCCTCGGCCGTTTTTTGTGTTGGCGCCGATGGACGATGTCACCGACACGGTTTTTCGTCAGATTGTTGCCGGCTGTGCCGCGCCGGATCTGTCCGTGACGGAATTCGTCAATGCCGATGGCTTGCAAAGCCCGGGGCGGGCGAAACTGATGAAAAAGTTGCGCTTCAGCGCTGCCGAGCCGCCGTTGATTGCCCAAATCTGGGGTAAAGACCCGGAGAATTTCCGCAAAACTGCGCAACAGCTGGCTGACGGCACTTTTGCCCGCGAATTAGGGCTCCCTGATGGTGTCAATTTCGCCGGTGTCGACCTCAACATGGGCTGCCCGCAGAAAACCGAAGTCACCAACGGCACCTGTGCCGCACTGATGAACGACCGGCCGCTGGCTAAGGCCATCATCACCGCTACCCGGGAAGGCTTGGCGGGCCGCCTGCCTCTCAGCGTTAAGACCCGCCTGGGCTATAACGAAGTCGATATGACCTGGATCGAGTTCTTACTTGGCCAAAAGCTCGCTATGCTGACGGTACACGGCCGCACCAAGCGGCAAAAGAGCAAGGTGCCGGCCGATTGGCAGCTTATCGCCCAGGCCAGGGAACTGCGTGACAAATTGGCACCTCAGACGCTGATCGTCGGCAACGGCGACGTCCGTGACCGCCAGCACGGCCTGGAACTGGCCGAAAATTATCAATTAGACGGCATCATGATCGGCCGTGGTACACTCCAGGATCCGTTTGCTTTTGCCGCCGATAGCCCCTGGACGGATTATTCCAGGCAGCAGCGGATTGACTTATACAAAAAGCACGTGCAGCTGTTCGCCGACACTTGGAAACAGGCCGAACGGCCCATACACACCCTCAACAAATTCTGTAAGCTCTACATCAACGGCTTCGACGGCGCCAAAGAGCTGCGAGAACGGCTCATGACTGCCGCTAGTACATCAGATCTACTTCGCATGTTGCACAAAGCCTAGTCGAGAATTTACACACCCCGATTTTAAGTTGCTGATCTTACATTAATGAGCCTTTTGGTGGGGCAGGTAGGACTTGAACCTACGACCAATCAGTTATGAGCCGACTGCTCTAACCACTGAGCTACTGCCCCCCCAAAGGGCTTCAATGCATGTATTAACAGATGTGAGTATATCAGATTTAGACTGAGGTTATATAATGTGGAAGCCCATGCCAACACAAAAGCAGTACCTAGACCACGTCGCCAAGTTCGTGCAGCGCCTCGGCGATATCCGTTTCGCCGGCCAGGTGCTGGTTGTGCTGGTGGTGCTAATGATCAGCTGGAGCGGGATCAAGACGATCCAGACGAATTACGGGCTGCAGAGGCAAATCACGGCGATCAACCAACGCAACCAGCTGCAAAAATTACAGAATGATAACCTGGCGCTGCAAAACCAATACTACAACAGCGACCAGTACCTGGAGCTGGCTGCCCGTCAGAATTTCGGGCTGGCGGCGCCCGGCGAGACGGAAATCCTGGTGCCACCGAGCATCGCCCTCAAGCACACCGTGGAGCTGCCATCGACAGACGCGCCGAAAAAGGCTGCCGACCAACAGCCTGCGTACGAGCGTAACTTTGAAGCCTGGGTCAACTTTTTCCTCCACCGCCAAAACACCAGTAATTAATTTTATAAAATCCATCTTAAGATGGGTTACTGATTCGTTGTTGAGTACGTGAATTCGCATTGGAACCAGCTCGGTAGTGAGTTAGTGAGGTGGTTAGCTCTATCCAGGGAGGATAACCTGTTGAATTAGTCTATCGTACAACACTAGAACCTATCAGCACTTCAAAGGTTATAATGACGTCATGGGTAGAATTATTGCACCACATCGTGAAGGACATAAATCTCAAAGGTCAAATTGGCTCCGAGCGGCCGTTTTGGGAGCAAACGACGGAATTGTTTCTACCGCTAGCCTAATGCTTGGGGTAACCGCCGCCAATGCTAGTAATTCAGCTGTGCTAACTGCAGGTATTGCTGGTCTAGCAGCAGGAGCATTATCTATGGCTGCTGGTGAATATGTTTCAGTCAGTTCACAAAAAGATTCAGAGCATGCAGACATTGCTATAGAGAGGCGTTCTTTGGCTGAAAATCCAGAAGAAGAATTGGCCGAATTAGCACATATCTATGTCCACCGTGGGCTTGAACCAAAATTAGCCGATGAAGTTGCACGCCAGCTTCACGAGCATGATGCTGAGGCGGCACATTTACGGGATGAGCTTGGTATTGACCAAGCCACTATGGCAAATCCCGTACAGGCTTCGGCCGCATCTGCACTTTCGTTTTCTGTCGGTGCTGCAGTACCTATACTTGCCGCCGTTATATCTCCTGACAATAGGACTACTGTATTTATAGTAGTCCTTTCTCTAGTGGCTTTAGCAGTATCCGGTGGCATAGGAGCATATTTGGGTGGCGGACACAGAATCAGGGCTGCGGTCAGAGTATTAGTGGGTGGCGGTGTGGCCATGGCTATCACCGCTTTGATTGGTCACCTGATAGGCAAAGCAATATAAAAAGACCTCTGTTGCTAGAGGTCATAATGCTTTTGGTTCAGTACGTGCAATCGAATTGGAATCTAATCTGTTCTGAGCTAATTAGGTGGAAGGAATCGCTTCCACGGTATATGTAGGACTCTTGTCATTACCAGCCAGCAACTGTATTAACGTCGCTTGCTTCTCGGTTTCGAGCCCGCAGCTGAGCTGACCGTGAAACAGCGTAAAATAATAGTCTCCGACTTGCTTTACCGTTTTAGGCTGCTGAGAGAGGCGATGCTCCGGTGTGTCGTCCTTATATCCGCTTATACTTTGACCCGCCATTGCACGACCAATCGACCAAAATCCGGCACACTCTGCGGGCATATCCGCAAAAGTCAACTTCGCCGCTTCATGGTTATCGGCATCACTAATGACATAGGTGACTTTAGGCAGAGAAGTTGCAGGGAGAATCCGCACGCCCCACTCGGGGATATCGAGGTACTGTACAGTTGCCGGTGTAATATTGGCTTCGTTGGCAACTTTTTTCTTTGAATTAGTTGCCAGTGAGCTTGTAGCCTGGTGCAGCAACTTGTCGCTATTCTGTTTAGCGTGCCAGACAAAATAGCCTGTAAAGCCCAGAATGCCAACAATAGTTAATACTAATAGCGCTTCAATAGCACCAAAGCCGCGTTCGTTTTGGTTAAATCTGGCCACAGGGGTTATCCTTTGATTAATACTTCAAGCTTAATCCTTTTAATATCCTTTGGCAAACAAAAACCTCTGTCGTAATTACAGAGGTCAAAGTGCTTATGGTTGCGGGGGCAGGACTCGAACCTGCGACCTCGTGGTTATGAGCCACGCGAGCTGCCGCTGCTCCACCCCGCGTCGTCGTCCTTCCGTACGCCTCGGCCTCGTTTTGCCTGGCGGCAAAAGCTTCGGCTCACGGCTACGGTCGTCCTCTCAAAAATGTAAAACCTTTGGTTTTACATTTTTGGTTAGCTGCACTTTCCTTTAGCGGATATTTAGCTCAAGGAATTATAGCAAACAGAGGTGGATAAATCAATCCTGCAGAACGCCTGAGCGGCCCACAGTATTAAATAAAAGTTAAAAACTTAAAGCTTACTTTGCAAAGTTGCATGTTATTGGCAATAATGCAGTCAGCAAGGAGGGTAATGTGCGGAATAGAAGCAATGGTTTCGGCACTCCACAAACGCTTGTGGTAATACTAGTATTACTGATTGTTGTCTTCGCTGGTTGGTTTGTGTGGCATAGCACGTATCAGGATAAGACCCTTCCTCCCAAAGCCCCGGCAGAAAACTCCAATAATAAAAAAGCATCATCACCGGGCCCTTATGCAGGCTGGAAAACCGCAGTTTCCACAAGGGCTGGGTTTTCGATTAAATATCCATCTAATTGGGTGTACAACGAAACCCTGGGCAGCAAGGATAATGTGGAGCATATCACAATAGATAGCTCGAAGTTTCACATAACAATTGATAGTTATGAAGGCACAGACATAAACAATAGTGGCAAGGTAGCGACTTCTTGCACTGATTGCTTACACACAATAAGCTCGATTGATACCGTAATTCCTAAGCTCGGCGCAGCCCAAATAAAAGTTGTGACGTACAAGCTAGATAACGGGCAAGGCAATGCACTGGTTCTTGAATTGCCCAACTCCACATATTACATACCTTCGCCAAGCCACCAAGATGTAAAAACAAGCTTCAGAGCAATCAGCATGTTAGATTCAGAGCAAGCATACCAGAATGAGACAGCTGATCAATTTATGGCGAGTACTGATTTCACAACTGCACGGAAGGTGTTCGAGTCAATTCAATATTAATGTAAACGGGTGGGTAATGGAGGGACCTACCTATGCTCGTAGTGCCTGAAGCAGCACCTACTGAACAGCTCTTAGAAAATCAGACAATAGAAAAATCACAGTCCTTTCATCTCCGAGAAGTACCCAACCTTGGTAAGCGTTTTCTTGGCCGGTCAGCACTTATTCTAAGTCTTGCAATGGGTGCCGGCACCGCCTTGGGTATAGGCGAATCAGCCGTTACGCCTCGCCATGCGGAGGCAGCCACGGCTTTCACTAACGACTACCCGGATCTGACTATGCCGTGCGAGCATGCACCGTACAATACAACTGGAGCTTGTGCCAACTACGATTGGGGGCCAAAGCACACTAGTGCATATAATGACCCGTCCGAGATTTCTTCTCGAGGTTATGCGTATCGGAACTGTACGGATGGCGTGGCATACTGGGTAAACGAATACGATGGTGTAAATATTGCCGGATGGGGAGATGCTAAAAATTGGAGCACAGCTGCACCATCGAACGAAGTCCACACCGGCAACACAAACAGCATTGAGCCCGGCGACATCGCCCAAGACGATGCTGGTACTTACGGCCATGTTGGCTTTGTCACAGACGTATCAACAAACACCAATGGTTCAATAGCTTCAATTACCGTAGCTGAAATGAACAAAGACGCACAGGGAGACTTTAGCCACGATACGTACGCTTCAAGAAGTTCTTCGGGTAATTTTATTCGAAACACGTCGGGAGCAACATGGGGTCACTTTATTGATGTAAACGGTCCGGGTAAAGGCCTTAACAATGAAATACTGGGCGGTAGTGGCAACAGCGGACTGAAAGAATCGAGTGCCATCGTTGACCGTGTCACAGGCCGCAATATCTTCTACGTGGGTGCCGACAATAACATCTGGCAATGGAGTGTGATTGGTGGGCATTGGTCCAATGTAAAACTTCAGGACGGTAGCAGCGGTGAACCGGTTGCCCCGGGTACCAGCCCGAGTGCTGTCGAGGACCTCGATACTGGCCGCAACGTCTTTTACATTGGTGTAGACAATGCTATCTGGCAATGGAGTGTGCAAAATAACGCCTGGCACAATAACCGACTTGGCGGCAACGTACGCCCAGGAACCAGCCCCAGTGCCGTAACAGAATCATCATCCGGGCGAAATATTTTTTATGTAGACGCCAACGGCACCATAGAGCAATTATCCGTACAGCATAATCAATGGCTTATTGTTCCGCTTGGCGGTATAGCCCTCACCGGCACAAGCCCGACTGCAGTTGTCGACGTAGCGACAGGCCGAAATGTGTTCTATGTGGGTCTAGACAGCCGCATCTCACAACTCTCAGTCATGAACAATCAATGGGTAAATGTTGAGCTTAACGACCCAGCCAGTAACCAAACGGTTGCAACAGGCAGCAGCCCTAATGCAGTAGAGGACCCCAGCACAGGTCGTAATATTTTCTACGCAGGCGTTGACAACAGGGTCTGGCAGTACAGCGAGCAAAACGGCGCTTGGCACAATAACAAGCTAACAGATGGCGTCGGCAACCAAACGGTGCTTCCTGGCACCAGCCCCAATGCTATCACCGATTCTGAGACTGGCCGCAATATCTTCTACACAGGCCCTGACAACCAAATCTGGCAGTATTGCGTGCAAAATAACGCCTGGCACAATTTCAAACTGACTGGTGCGGGCGGCAACCCTGCGGTTGATGTAGGCACCAGCCCTGGGGCAGTCGTTGACCCAACTACTGGGCGCAACGTATTCTACTTTAACAACGGCTCTATTTGGCAATGGTCAGTGCAGAACAATACCTGGACTAATTTCCCATTACAATATTAGCTGGTGACACCACATCCCTACAGTTCCGCCCTCAGCCGCCAGAGTAGTTAAACATCGCTAAGGTTGATATTGGTTGATCAGAGAAAATCACCTGATCTGTTCGAATGCAGCAGTAAGCATTGCATTAATGTTGGACGGGGACTTAAATAAGACCATGGATGAATCCAGCCCCAACTATGGCAAAATCATGACTTATATCGAAAATCATCCGGCTGCGGTAGTGGGGACTATCTCTGACGATGGTACGCCCCACGGAGCGGTGGTATACGTGTGTGTCGCCAGCCACCACACGGTATTCTTCGTTACCAAGAACCAAACCCAGAAGTATAAGAATCTGCTTGAACGTCCACAGTTAAGCCTGACATTTTTTAATGATAGTGATAGTAGCACTCTCCAGGCTCAAGGCAAGGCATTTGTAGCTGACAACCCCAAAATGATCGATTACGCAATGCAAAAAATGGCCAAAATACATGCCATGCAAGCGGAATGGTTGCCGCCGATCGCCAAGTTGCGGGCCGGAAATTACGCTGTGATAGGGGTTGAGCTCACAAGTGCCCGGCTGGCCGAGTACCAGGGTATGGGCATCGGCAGCGACAGTATCTTTACAGAACTGTAAGTCACTAAGCGGCCGAAAATACCGGAATCAAGATAAGCACTAGCGTTTTCATACACATCAGATATAATACCTATCACTTAACATAAGGATAAAAATTGTGGCTAAAGCACAAAGAAAAACAATTGACGCAGTATTTATATTATTGGGTACGGCCAGTACGGCTGTATTGCTGGTAGTTGGCGGCCTGGCTTGGTATGCCTCTTCGTTTGCCAAAACCAGCGTGCATAACGAACTTGCAGCTCAAAAAATCTATTTTCCACCCCAGGGTAGCCCTGCTCTGGACCCAGCCGAGTTTCCTGACCTTCAACAGTATGCCGGTCAACAGGTTGACAACGGCCCCAAAGCTAAGGCCTATGCCAATGGTTTCATCGGCCGGCATCTGGATAAAGTAGCCGGCGGTAAAACCTACTCTGAGGTCAGTACCGAAGCCCTGAAAGATCCGACGAATGCCGTTCTACAGAAGGAAAAGCAAACCCTGTTCCAGGGCGAGACGCTGCGCGGCTTGCTCCTCGGTGACGGCTACGCCTACTGGACCTTCGGTCTGATAGCCCAGTATGCAGCTATAGCGGCCTTCGCCGGTGCAGGGGTCATGGCCCTGCTGGTGTGGCTGGGTATGATGCACATGGCTAGACTCAAGTAGTTGCTCACGTTACTGTCGGGCTTTGATTGATAGACTTTCTGAACTCGAATTTATTGTGTTCTGTGGTTGACTATTAGTATGCACCCGTCAACCAATAAAATCGCTGCCAGTGCCACGCTCCACTGTTTGACCGGCTGTGCCATCGGTGAAGTTGCTGGGATGGTGATCAGCACCGGGTTGCGGGCTTCGAATGCCGTCAACATCATCCTGTCGGTTGTTTTGGCGTTCGTATTCGGTTACTTGTTGAGCTTGCGGCCGCTGGTGAAGCACGGCTTGGGCTGGCGCAAATCGCTCCAGCTGGCCCTGGCGGCCGACACGGCCTCCATCACCACTATGGAAGCCGCCGATAACATCTTCATCCTGCTGGTCCCGGGCGCCATCAATGCCAACCTAGGCGACCGGTTGTTCTGGGTCAGCCTGACATGCTCGTTATTAGTAGCCTTCGCTGTTGCGTTCCCCGTCAACCGTTGGCTGATCATACGCGGCAAGGGCCACGCCGTCGTCCAAAACTATCACTCGCACTGATTAGCTATAACGGATATATTCGCGCCAGGTCTCGGGCTCGGTGGTCACCGGCTGCGGCACAACCAGCTCTTTAACGATTTGCCTGAGTGGTTTTGCTTGCCCAATCATCATATCCCCAGTGTGACGCAGAAGCCTGTAGTTCGGCTGCAAGATTTGTAACAACTGGCATGTAAACTTTGTCACAAACTGCGGCTACTTGCTTTACAATAGGTTAAATGGCAAATGATCAGCTCACGACCACGCTGGGGGGCGGGACGCAAACTACTACCCAGAGTCCGCAGTCTGCTTCGAATACGGCTAACAATGGGGCCCAGCCTACCGGCAATCTCCAGACGTCGGCGGCCAGTAATCTGCAGGGAGGGCTACAAATAAATGGCGCGTCCCTCGGTAATATCTCCTTGAATGTTCCGACTTCGACCACCAAAGCCCAGACCTCGACGGTGCTGCCAACTGTGGTACACCATCACCATCCGAACCCGGCGCTCTTCGGCGTTTCGGGAGTTTTGTTGGTGGTTGCTGCCGTCCTACTCTGGACTACCAACCGGGCTGCAAAAAACACAACGGATTACTCATGAGTGTGACTTGCAGACGAAAAGCTGAAGCGGTATTATAGTTTCAGGTCCAACAAAACAGATACAAGATTTGACAAATCCACAAATTCATGTATAATACAAACTGTTTTGTGATCACAAACAAAAATTTACAAATATAAAAGGGTAACGAATGAAAAGTACCAACGGCCTAGCCTTTGAGCTGACTATGTCAAGCCAAGATTTTACCAAAATCGACCGCTTGCTCAAGAAGCTGTAAGCCAACACCACACCGTAAAACCCCGGATGCGAGCCGGGGTTTTGCTATGTTTGGCGGTGTCGGTAGCGCAAAACGTACTTGCGGATCAGCACAAGCGTTAGGGTTATTCCGTAAAACCACCAGATGTCCCGGAACCATGGGTTGGCCATCAGTTGCACGCCGAGGCGCAGCGAATGATAAAAGATACCTAACATGGCAAAATCGCTGGCATCGGCCACATAGTGCCACCACGACCGCTTTCCGTACACGCGATGCAATTCAAACGCCAAGAAGACGAACAGACTGGCCGTGCCTAGCAGTGTCACCCAGCCCAGGCCGTGCATGACGTATGATTCATAGCTGCCCGGCGGCAGGCCGAAACCATCACGGAAGCGCTGGTAGACCAGCAGGCCCGGGTGCAAACAGATGGCCGCCAGCACCGCGTAGCCGGTCAAGCGGAAGTAACGGGCCAGTACCTCGCGCTCCAGGCCCAGCATTTCGCGCACCGCCATCATGATGTAGTGCGCCCACATCAGGCTCCAGGCCAGCAACCCCAACACCGGGAAAAACTGGTAGGAATTAAAATGCAGGATTTGCCAGCCGTTGTCATGCCCCCAGACGAAAATGGCTAGCGAGCTGACGACAAGGCTCAGACTCCAAGCCGCAATCTCGCAAACCAAGGCCTGCCGACCCACGGCAGATGGCTTATCGGTAACTGATTGCGGCATAGTTACATTTAGTATGGGCTGATAACCGGCATGAGGTCAATCCCGCGCGGCGCGTTTGCCAGAGCGAAAAGCCAAGGTCTTGGCTTTTTGTAGAAACGAGGGAATTGCCGCTTGTGAAACTAAAATAAATTGGTAGCGGCGAGTGGACTTGAACCACTGACCCCAGGCTTATGAGTCCTGTGCTCTAACCAGCTGAGCTACGCCGCCACGTCGGAGCAAAGCTTCAGCTTGCGACGACGAGCAAAAACTAATGTTTCTGCTCCTCGTCGAGCCCTACGCCTCGGTCTCGTTTTGCCTAGCGGCAAAAGCTTCGACTCACGGCTATGGCTCTCCTCTCAAAATCGTAAACAGTTTGCGCTGTTTCCAATTTTGGTTTCGCTGCAATAACAAGCAAAACGACAGGGCTCAATATAGCATGATTTGTATCTGTTTGCCAGGCTAGCGGGTGTGCCAGGCCAGGTAGCCGGCGGTCGTGAAACCGACGATGATAATGGCGATGCGAATGGTGTGCGACGATACTCTCTGGATGCTGGTGGCGCCAGCGTAGCCACCGATCAAGTTGCCGGCACCCATCACCAGCCCGTGGTGCCAATCAATCAGATTAGTACTGAACAGACAGACCAGCGAAGTGCCGGCGATGCAGGTGGTGATAATACTTTTCAGCGCGTTCATGCGGTGGATGTGGTCGTGTAGGCCGGTGAACCCCAAAAAAGCCAACATAATGAAGCCGAACCCGGCGCCGAAATAGCCACCGTAGACCGATAGCGGCAACACGGCCAGTCCGACGATCACCAGCGGCCGGATGCGCCGCCGGAACCTGGGTGCGGCGTGCAGGTGTTGATGCAGCTGTTTGTACAGAAACGGCTGGAAGGTGAACAGAACAACCGCCGACAGGATCAGCCACGGTACCAGGTTCTCGAAGTGGTCCGGCGAAGTGTGGCGCAAACTAGTGGCGCCGATAGCTGCACCGATTACGGTCGGCACCAGCAGGAACAGATAGTGCCGCGGCACGCGCTTGAAATATTTGCGGTAGCCGAACGCTGCCGACAGGTTGCCGGGCAGGACGATGATGTTGGTACTGGCATTGACCGTCAGCGCCGGCAGGCCGAGAGCCAGCAGCACCGGGAAGCCAACCAGCATACCGCCGCCGGCGATGGCATTCATGGCACCGACAATGATGCCCACCAGGAAAATTATGACGTCTTGCATTGCGATAAACTAATCCCAGCCTACCATAAGCAAGATAGATCCTTGCGGCACACAGCCGGATTTGCTATGATAAAGACCTAGTATGAGTTCACCAGACAGAGTACTAGAAACCCTGAACGACCAAGCGGCGGTAAGCCGCTTTTTTTATAGCCTGGCGCCGGCGGATACCGGCAACAGCATCGGTCCGGGACTTTACACATACAGTCATGAATTTGCCGAACGCTATGCCACTGATTTGAAACACCCGCTCAGTCTAATCGCCGCCAAAGCGATTGATGCTTCAGGCAACCAACGAGACTTACGTAAGTTATATAAGAAGGAAGACGTCTTTGACCACCGATTCACAGCTATGGTTGCCTTTGATCAAACATATGCCGGGTGTGGGATATACGGCTGGCAAACCAACTTGACAAGGCTGGCGGAAAGTCCGGTCAGCCTGAGCCACGGTCGGGTAGTTTTCGGTCTCTACACCAGTGCACAAGCTGAGCACGCAAGAGTTAAACGTTTTGATATGCAGGGCCGGGAAGTAGAAGGCGCTGCCCGTCAATCGTGCGATCCGACTGTGACGGCGGCAATTGCCCGGAGTCTGCTGATGCCGCTGCTTGACTCTGAAGCCATAGCCGCAGAATCGGCCCGAATGGAGAAAGATCGCGGCGAGCTGGCGCAAAAAATCCTGGAGTTTCTGCGGACGCATACCGATTCCGCAAGGAATCTTAAGGAACAAGACACTATGGAGACGCAGCTCGACAATATCGCTTTTGGACAAGTCAGTTTCCGGTTTGGCACGCCGGGATTCTCCGGCCAACTGGCGAGAACCGAGAGTTAATATTTACTGACTTACCGCCGTCTTAGCCACAACGACTTGAGACGGGAAATTGTCAGAGTCGAGAAGCCATAGCCGATAACCGGCACCAAGGCGTTGATCCAGGGGTTGATGTGCACCACATAACCCATATAGAAGACGACCGTGAGGTAGGTGAGCACCATGATCGAGGCACGCCGCGCCCAGCTGGTCTCCCAGGCTTTGTCGCCTTCCACCCGCCGGTTTCGGGCTTCCAGCTTGGTGATGCGATCTTCAAGGGGCGAATTTTCGGCCATTACGATATACAATTATGAAGTATGGACCTCGAGATGCCAACGCCCGGCACCTATGTTGTCGCCGTCAGCGGCGGC
>CAYUNY010000009.1:0-16394 GCA_964446315.1 uncultured Candidatus Saccharibacteria bacterium | reverse complement strand
GGTGGCCGGTTTCGGCGATGGTGATGGCGCTGGCGATGGTTTCCAGGTCGCGCATTTCGCCGATCAGCACCACGTCGGGGTCTTCACGCAGGGCGCTACGCAGGGCGGCGCTGAAGCTGTAGGTGTCGTAGTGGACTTCACGTTGTACGACTACCGATTTCTGCGATTTGTGGGTGTACTCGATGGGGTCCTCGATGGTGATGATGTGCTTGGCTTGCTCCTGGTTAATCTTACTGATCATGGCCGCCAACGAAGTTGATTTACCCGAGCCTGTCGGGCCGGTCACTAACACCAGGCCGCGGGGAAACTCCGAGAATTTATTAACTACCTGGGGCAGGCCCAGCTGTTCGATGCTCAGGATTTCGTTGGGAATCAGGCGCAGGGCGGCGGCCATGTTGCCGCGTTCATGGAAAGCATTAACGCGGAACCGCCCTAGGTCGCCGTAAGCGAAGCTAAAGTCGAATTCCTTGTCTTTTAATAGAATCTGTTTTTGGTCTTCGTCCAGGATCGAGAAAACCAGCGCTTCGACGGCCTCTTCGTCTAGTGCGTCGGCACCAGTGACCGGTGTTAACGAGCCATCCACCCGCAACATCGGCGGCAGGCTGACCTGAAGATGCAGGTCGGAAGCCTTTTTCTTAATAACTTCGTCCAGTAGGACTTCGATTCTAGGTTGTGATGATGCTGGCATGTTCCACCCTTTCCGGCATTACGCGTTATCCTCGGCGGCCACGCGGTTTATTTCTTCTATCGTGGTCAAGCCGTTTAAGGCTTTCAGGTAGCCGTCCTGGCGCATGTTGATCATGCCTTCGGCCTGGGCGGCTTTCTCGATGTCGGCGCTACTGGCCCGTTTCATGATCAAGGCCTGGATGGCCTCTGAAACTTCGAAGACCTCGTACAGGCCCATGCGGCCCCGGTAACCACCGGGCGCGTCGGGGCTATCGGTGCCCTTGGTTAAAGTATAAGCGGTTTGGTTCGCCAAGGGCAAGCTTTTGTAGCCCAGGTCTTCCGCCGCGGCCGCTTCCTGTTCGGCCGTAGCCGGCAGCAGACTGCCGATAGCCGCCTGGATGGCGGCCGCCTCGGGCGCCGAAGATTGGTAGGTTTGCTTGCCGGTGTCGGCAATGCGCCGCACCAACCGCTGGCCTATTACGGTGTGCACGGTACTGGCGATCAGGAAAGGCTCGATGCCCATGTCGAGCAGGCGTGGCAGAATGCCGGCGGCGCTGTTGGTGTGCAGGGTGCTGAACACCAGGTGTCCGGTCAGGGCGGCCTGCACTGCCAGCTGGGCGGTTTCGCTATCGCGGATTTCACCGACCATAACGATGTCGGGGTCCTGGCGCAATATACTGCGCAGGCCCGAGGCAAAGGTCAGGCCGACTTCGGGGTTGACCTGTATTTGGTTAATGCCGTCCATTTTATATTCGACGGGGTCTTCGAGCGTAACGATGTTAACGGCGTCGTTTTTTATTTCCTGGATCAGGGCGTACAGCGAAGTTGACTTACCCGAGCCGGTCGGGCCGCTGGTCAGCACCATGCCGTTGGGCCGCTTGAGATTTTCGCGAATGGTACGCAGGGCCCGGCCAGTGTAACCCATATCTTCCAGTCTCAGCGAAGTACCCGACTTATCTAACAGGCGGATAACGATCTGCTCACCCCAGACAATCGGCGCGATAGCGATACGCAAGTCAATGGTTTTGTCGTCAACGTTGATGGTAAAGCCACCGTCTTGCGGGATGCGGTGTTCGTCGATTTTCAGGTTGGATAAAATCTTGATGCGCGATATTAAGGCCGCCTCGGTATTCTTGGGCAGGCGCATGACTTCGCGTAGCACGCCGTCGATGCGGCAACGCACCTTGACCTCTTTTTCGAGCGGTTCTATATGAACGTCGCTGGCACGGTTGCGGGCGGCGAATTCCAGGATGGCGCTCAAAGCCTTACTGATCGGTGAATCTTCCACCAGGTCTTTTATAGCTATGGCCTTGTCTTTGCCCGTCGCGACGGTCACGCCGGACGCCGCGGCCTCGCCGGCGGCTTCGGCCTTAAGGTTGCTGTTGAGTTGTTCCATCTGGGTGTCCAGGCGGGCTTCGTACTGCTTGAGCACCTGGCGGATGCCGGTTTCGGAAGCCACGTAAACCTTTAGCGGTTTGCCGATGCGGTTGCTCAAAAAGTCGACCGCCTGGACGTTGTCGGCGTCGAGCATGGCTACCACCAGCCGGTGTTGCATCTGCCCCAATGGCACGGCCATGTAGCGCTCGGCGATGTCCTGGGGCAGTAGCTTGAGCACGCTCGGATCGACCCGGGCCTGCGTCAGGTTTACGTAGGGCACTTTGGTGACGGTGGCGTGGGCTTTGGTTAGCTGTTCGTCTGTTATATAGCCGTTTTTAACCATGTAGCTGAACAGCGGCGAGCCGTCTTTTTCGGCGGCCGCCTGCGCCTCAGACAGCTTGTCGGCGGTTACCATGCCGCTGCTGACCAGCGCGTCCTGGACTTGTTGTTCGGTGGCTTCGGAAAGGACGCTCACGACACTGCCCCGCTACTGCGGCGTGCCGCTAAAAGGATCGGCGTTGGCGTTCTGTCCGATGGTAATGGGCTTGGTCGGGTCAAAAGCCTGTCTATTGAAGTATTTTGTATCGGGTTGCGAAAAACTGGTCGTAATTGGCTGGACCACTTCGACTTGTTGTTGGCGGTTCTTGGGCGAAACTATCACAACGTTCGATATTAGTAGCGAAATCACGGCGCTGAAGAAAACGATGACGGCTATAAGGGCAAGGTCTTTTCGCTTCATCACTTAACCACCTTCTGTGTAATAGTTAGATTCTTGGCGGGCTGGTACCAGGTGTGGGCATCAACGGTCAAGGTCATGTTGCTGGCGCCGCCGGCCAGGGTTATGGAATCGATTTGGATGGGTCGTATGGATTGTTGCAGGGCCGTCATGAGCTGCCCGATCGAAGCATAATTAGCGCCATCGACGTTAAATGTGAACGGTACGCTGACGGGCTGTGGCGACGGGCTGGAGACGTTGGTCTGTTGGTTCAGCTGATCGTCGGTGCCACCGATACTGGTAACGTGAAAACCCCTATCTGTCAGGATTTTTTCGATACTCGATGTTAGCGCCGGAAAATCGTATTTGGCCGGTAGAGCATCGAGGACAATCTTAGAGTTGGGGCCATCGTTGTCACCGGTACCTTGGGCATTGCCACCGATAACGTTGATGGGCGCAGCGTCAAAACCCTTGTAGGCGCTGGCCAGGCTACCGAAAGCCGCCTCATTTTTTTTGAGCTGTTGGTGGGCTGCCTCCTTGGCACTAACCACCTTGGCCTGGTACTGAACTTGGCTCCATACCGAGCGGGCCGCCACCAGGGTAAAAACCGTCACAAAAGCCGCCACGGCTACTACGGCCACCAGCTGAGTGTTGGTCTTATCTATAGCCATGTGTTTGATCGATACGGGGCGTGCCATTACTGAGTCCCTTTCGCGGCTGGGGCCTTAAATAAGTCGGTTGGCTGGTCCAGGGTGGCTCGAGTAGTGGTCTGCTCCGGCACGGCCAGTTTAATAGTTTGGGTTATGTCAAAGATGGTTTTGTCGTATGAAAGGTTAATAGTGTAGGTGGCGGCCTGCGACTTATCTTGAGTACTGTTGTTAACACCAAAGCTGGCTAGCACGATGTTGCTAAACGCTGGCAAACCGGTACCGCTGGCATCGGTCGTGTACTTAGTGAATTTAAGGGTGTCGATGTATTTGTTAACGCTCGCCAGGGCGTCGGAGGTACCTGTAACGGTCATGGTTTGTTGAGTAAAATCGACGGTTAGGTTGCTAATATTAACTTGGGCAGGAGTGACGCTGTTCAGGTAGTCGAACAGGCGCGCCACTGCCGGCTTGGTAGCATGAAGATTGGTTAGGCTACCCAACTGGTTTTGAACAGTGAGAATTTTATTAATGTCGGGCTGTTGCTGGAGCTTGGCACTTTCGATACTAATATCCTTTGTCAGGTCGGCTAAGTGCTTATGTTGCAGGCTACTGATGCTGAACAACAAGGCTAATAGGGCGACCGCTGCTAAGCTAACGGCTACCGCCAGGCTGGTAACCAGGCGCCGGCTGCGCTGCGCCTTGATGTACTCCAGCTTTACGTCGGGGAGCAGGTTGAGCTGTATCATGCCGCTTCCCTTTCGGCCAAACCGACCGCCACGCCGAACTGGTTGGAGATGGCCGCCAGCTCGTTCAGCCGGTCGCGGCTGAAGCTGACGTTGCTCCAGGCGTTGCCGATCTCGACGTTTATATTAAACTTATTCGCCAGGTAGAGTGGGAATTCCGGTATGACCGAAGCGCCACCGGTAACGATAATTCGTTCCAGCTTGGTAGTCTTGTAGCGCGCCTGGAAGAACTTAATGGACTTTTCGATCTCCGAGTTGAGCGTGTCGACCGTGCCGCTGATAGCCTGGTAAACCTGGCCATCTAGCTTGTCTTTGCCGAGGCCGAATTTAAAGACGAATTGCTCAGCCTGTTTCTGGTCGATATTAAGGTTCTGGATAGCCGACTTGACGATGGCTTCGACTCCGGTGGGGATGCTGCGGGTCAGGTGCGGCGCGCCGTTGAACATAATCACCAGGTCGGTCGCCCGGCGGCCGACGTCGAGCAATAGTTGCGGCGCGGTGTCCGAGGCGGCCAGCGCCCGGGCCATCGCCAGGTTGTCGGGCTCGAAGGCGATAACGTTCAGGCCCACCGATTCCAGCATGTCCAGGGTGCGTTCCACGAAGTTATTGGGCACGCTACTGAGCAGAATTTCCTGTTTGGTCTTATCGGCCGGCGAGTCGCCGATCAGCGCCCAGTCTATCTTAGATTCGGCCAGCGGCGTAGGTATAAGCGCGTCGGCTTGGTAACGGATAGCCTCGTTGAGCTCGGCGGACGACAGGCGCTCGACGTCCGCCACGGTGGTAAACACCCGGCTCGACGGGATGCCCACGGCCACGTTACGGGTGTTAACTTTAGCCTGCGATACCAGATCGGAGATAATTTTAGCCAGCTTTTGCAGGTCGCCCTTGGAATCGCTCATGGCCAGCGTGCCGTCGAGCGGCACGTAGGCATACTTAACCAGGGCTTTGGGTTTGGCCGAACCGCGCAGCTGCACCAGCCTTACGGCCGTGGTACCGATGTCCAGGCCAAAGAATTCGGAGTCGCCGCCTAGGCCGCTGAATAGTGAGCTCATAACGCTCCTATTTTAGCATAAGCGACATCTGTCAAGGCCACGGCGTTGGCTCGGCTGTAACTTAGGCTATTTAAGTAGTTGGTGCTGGCTATCATCCCACCCTGCTTTTTATATTTTTAACAGGTTGCCTATATCTTATCACAAAACCGGCGACAAACTGGTTATGGCGTCGTATTTATTGGTGGCCGGGCCGTGCGTCGGTTTGCTGGCCGGCCGCGACAGGAAGAGTTCGGGGCTAAAATTGAATATTTCGGCGGCGCAGTCGGCGGCATTGGTGGGCGTGCCGGAGCCGGCCATGTCGCTACCGGCATTGCCACAATTGTGGACCGGGTAAACACCCGATTCGCCCTTATGGCCGAAGCGCAGCGAGCTGTAGGTCCGGTTGAGCTTTACCCTACCGGCCACAAAGGCGCCGTTAACCGTTAGCTGGTAGCCGCAGATATTGCCCGAGCCGTACAGGCCGTCAGCCGAAACGACCGGCGAGCCATTGGGCGTACAGGTATCGATTTTGCCGCTTTTTTGGTCGCTGCCTTCGGCCACATACACCCCATCGAGCTGGGTAACATGCGGGTCGATGTAAACATTGCCCTTAGCCACGATGAACAGCGACGGGATATCGGCCACATGGGCCCAGCTGCCAGCGCCGGCATACCTAATGTTGCCCTTTATATAGACGTTTCCGTCAACGTAGATGGCGGCGTTGACACCGTTGTTAACGGTTAGGTCGCCGTCGATCGTCAAGTTACCATTATTGGAATACGGGTACTGGCCGGGAGTGGTACCGATACTGCCGGTATAAGACGGCGCCGTTACGTGCTTATTGAGGTAGTTCTGGTAGTAATCGGGCACGCAGTTATTGCTGACGCCGTAGCGGCCACCGAACTTGCCATTGGGCGTACCGCCCGACACATCGACGCCGTGGTTGGCGAAGGTCAAGCCGGTATAGTCGTTGGGGGGCGGCACCCGCAAGCTGGCACTGCGGAAACCCTCGATAACATACAAGGCCTCGGCCCCGAACTGCACGCCCGAACCCCTTGGGTTAGCCGGGTCGTTGGTATCCAGGTAGGTGGACACGGCCCCGCCAACGGCACAGTTAGACGACCCAAACCGCCCACCCGCCGTCACATCACTGCCAAAGAAATGCACATACGGCTCGTTGACCACCCGCTGACATCCCGAGTCGGCTGAAACATCTTCAGGCGCTACTATACTCGACACGCCTTTGTAGCCTCTGCCAGGGCTTATTGTCACCGAGGCACAGTATTTATCACCTATGTTAACATTAGGCGGGTTCCAACTATAAGTGTCTGTCGTAGAAGGTGGGATACCATATGTATGTGAAGCCGTATGGCCATCAACAGTAAGATCGTTTCTGGTCAGTGAACTTGAAGCGGTGGCATTAACATCCGGCCCCTCGGTTTTGGTGCCACTTGTTACATAGCTAACTGTGGTCGGATTTTCCCAATCCGTGCCGTTGAACACAGCACTAGGGTCAATGTTGAAGTAATAGTACACGTCAAAATTGACTGAACAATGCCCTCCTATAGGGCCAATACCATAGTAGTAATCAGGGTAGCCGTCTGGGGTGCTGGCGGTGTAGGGGCTGCCCTTATTGTCAGTAGATTGGTCCAGTGACAACACTGTAAACCCACCATTTTGATAGAGAGTTTGGTCTATTTTATGCGGGATATTGTCATACGTGAAGCTAAGGTCATGGCCTTCCAGCGTGGGCGTGAGCACCGAGGTATCCAGACCACCAGTGTTAGTAATTTTCACCTGTAGTGTGTATTTACCGCTATAACCGTTACCCCAGGCGACAATGTTCTCGGGCTGTTTCTCACCTATAACAGTGACTTCGCAACTGGCATTATGGCATTTGTGCGAATACTGGTCGATCTTATAGGTGCCGTTATCATTCGTTACAGTTCCTGGATCTGTGCCGTTGCTATACCCTATCCAGGTCTTTCCGCCATCGGGGGTATATTGCCGCGCCAACTCTAAATGGACGTCGTCTTTGTTACCATCATCCCGCCCGGTGGACGTAAAACTGAAGGTATGTGAAGTAGCATATGCTCTCGTAACGCCCGCATTACCACTTATAATAATGGGTATGTTACCGTTCAGCGGAGGACTATCTCCCGGGTCATCTAAACCCCAGCCAAGAATAAGAGTCCTTGTGGGATAATGTGCGCTTCCTACGGTATGGCTAGTTTCATCGGCAACCGTAACGTTATTACAAGTAACCATGGCGCTCGCGGGAGTAGGCTGTGGAGGGGGTGGGCAAGGAATACGAGCATTTGCCGCATCGAATGGATACCTGAAGCTTATACCGTTACCCCCATTAATATTATCGAACTCGACCATATAGGCATAAGGCTGTCCCTCATGATAGTTCTGCGTTTTCATCTGAATCATAGGTACGAAATTCCCATCGCTAAGATCGGTAGTAGAAGCTACTCCCGGTACTCTCTCCATTGTGCTATCCGGCTCTCCTGGATGGAAACGATAAACAGTGACTTTAGCGTTGCTTTCCTGTATATACTGATCTCCCTCGTTCGTGTCATACCACTCTATGTCGAATGGTGTTCCGGCCTGGGTTGTACACTCGGGCCGGAAGTAATAGCGAACCTTGTTAAGGTGCTGAAGGTTCGAAGGATAACTATTAACCCACCCATGATCGTTAGGATATTGGTACCCCTGTAACGGGCTGTTTGGTGTCGTATTAGAATCTGCGTTCATATAGCCTAATCGAGCATCGTTGCTGTTCACCTCGACATGGAAGCTGATTTGAGATTTATTAGCATTATTCTTGTCGAAAACTATGGATAATTTTGCTCTATATATGCCTGTGGGCTGACCGTTAGAGTCGGTCATCATCAACCAGGGACCGCCCTGGTCCATTGTATTGCTTGGGAAGGCGTCGTCGCCGTGATTTCCATTGTTGTCACTCCCGCTGCTAAGGTGATAAAAACCGTCGCAATTGCTCTGCTTGGTTGTCAGAGAGTGATCATCACTGCCGCTACTACTAGTAATTGGTAACCCATTATCTTTGTAATAGAAAAGGTGGACTTTTGTTCCACAGGCGTATTGATCGCCCACTCCCCTGTCCGCAACTACCAATCCTATGTCCTTCTCGCTCAGGGGACTTTTTGTGTATATGTCGAGATCAATTTTTTGTGCATACCAGTTACCCGTGCTTGTGTTGTCATTGATCGTGTCATTACTAAGAGTTATGTATTGGTGTGATGAATTAATATCGGTCCCGTTCGCTGCAAAGTATTGATAGTTGCCGCTGTCACAGCCCCAGTGATAATTTCCTACTTGGCCAGGATACCAATATATGTGGCTGTCCTTGCAATCCTGAGCCGAAGCAAGATGGCTAAGGTTACACTTGGGCTGAGAGGGATCTGTTGACGGACCTGCGCTGGAATATTGGGGCAGGCACCTATCATATTGATCGTCCGGTAACACCGAGGCTATGCTCGAAAAAGCGTCAGTATAGCTTACGAATGCGGACGATGTGGCGAATCTCGTGACCAAGATACTTGTCAAGATGATCAACAAACTTCCAGCGAACAATTTATACCGCTTTTTTGGTTTTTGCTTTAGTTGTCTAGGGCGCATTAGGGAGTCCCGTTTTCTACTTCTTTCAGCCTACTTATAATCTGTTTATTGTCCAGGTTCTGTTGATCTTTCTTATTCATACTGTTAGCGATACTCAGTCCGGTTTTGGCATAGTTTTTTGACTCATCATATTTACCTAAGCTATGAGCAAACTCAGACATCAACCCATAATATTTGATTTTTTCCTCTTTGGCCTTGGCACTATCATTATTTATGCCCAATACATTGTGATGAGGATTACAAGAATGGTTAGCGGAAAGCGTATTGTAAGTCTTGGTATAAAAGTCTGGAGATCCAAATTGATTGAGCATACGCTTAGCAGATACATTCAAGTCCTCGCACTCTTTGGTGTCTTGTTTAACCATGCTGAGATTGAATACTAATAGTGCCGCGGCTATAAGCACGAGACCAAGCACAGACTTACGGAAGCCTATAAGGGACATCTATTTACCCCTCACCTAATTCTTTTACACACGTTGCTAGCATAGCCACACCTGTTACTGGAATCTATAGTAACACGCTTATGCTGTTATTAGGAACAGCGCTGCAGGAGTCTAGCTAGGCTTCTTATTGAACTTGACTTTGTCAACACGGGCGGCGTTAGGATTCGAGGTATTCTGCGGCCGTACGAATGTTACTCGCTTGGATGTAAACATTACTTGTGTTCGCCGAGTAGTATTGCAACCACCATTATCACCATAAGTATCGTAACTGTCGTCTCTCATTTGACAAGGCTGCATAACTTCCACACCTATGTCCCTTGCTTGACGTGAATGCTTAGAAATTGGATGCGTTGAACTTAGGTTAAAAATCGTATGGTGCAGAGGACCGACTGGCGGAGTCTTGCCGTCAAAAACTTTTACTAAGTTGTCACCCGTGGTATTCCAGCGCTTAAGTCGCTGGAACGGACTAAGCCCAGTCGAATGCTTTGCTGTCGGACTCGACTTAGAGATTAACCTAGCCCAAACATCTTTTGCCAGAATAGCGTCGGTATCAAGAGTTACCTCGTAGTTCTTGCTATAGCCTTCAGTCGGGTTCTGCGGATCAACATAAGAAACCAAGCCGAGAATCTGTGCTGCATTTGCTTGTCCAAGATCAATCTTGAATTTCGTCCCTGAACGATTCGTCTGCGTTGCCTTGACCGCTTGAATCTCATCGAGGCCGCCGCGAGCCGCGCCAACAATAGAATATCTTAATGATTTCGGGTCGTTATTCAGCGGTCGGTCGTTTTGGTGTTTTTGGTCACCCATCTGCATATAGGTGTCGATGATGTTCCAGGCACAGGGGTAGTCTGCTGTTTTGGGCTGGGCGCATGTCATGCCAGTGGCGCTAGGAGGAGATTGGGTATCCGCATTGGCTATCTCGGCACTGACACCACCCATTGCAGTGAGAATAGTCCCGCCCAGCGCTATTTTGCGCGCTAGGCTTCTCGTACCCCACTCCCAAGTATTTGATAAATTACCTTTACACGTTTCTAAAAAAGAAGCGGTTTGTACAGATGTGCGACTGCCATATTCTATCGGCATGTTTGTCATCTTATCAGCAGTTTCAAGTGGTTGTGTGGTTGTATGTACAGCCATGTGTTTGCTCCAACCTAAAGGTCGAATGATTGCTATCTTACCATATTACTTTATAAAATGCAAGCGGTTTATTTAGTGCCTGCTGGTTCAATTATACCACCCGTCGGGCTCGAGGTGGCCGGGGTGGGCAAGGCCGTAACGGCGGCGGAGCCTGCCAGGCAGTCGGCGAACTTAGTGTGGGCGCCGTTTATATAAGACAGCACCGCCCTGCCCAGCACGTTGTGCTTGATGATGGCGGAGCTGAAGATGTCGCCGTTCTTCCTGACGAACGGCGGCGGCGTGTCGATCATGTACTGGAAGAGCTTCCTGACCTGCGGGTACTGGCAGGCCGAGGCCTCGGCCTCGGTGGTAAGCTTGGCGACGGCTTGGTCGGACTGGTTGTGCTGGGGGTTCCCCAGGTTGCCCGACTTGACGCCGGTTTCGGTGATATCGATGGGCGGTTCGGTGCCTTCGGGCGTGGCGATCCGGCCCCGCTTGAACATGCGATGGACGAAGCGGACGATGGCGGGCAGTTTGGTGGCGTCGATGATGCGTGAGTTTGGGTCGGCCAGCTGGTCGAAATTGGGCAGGTGTTCACCCTTGGCGCCGATCTGCTTTTTATAGAGCAACATCCAGGTGTGCACGGCGAAACCGTCCATAACCAGCTTTTTGCAGTGCTTGACCGCCATGCCGGCGCAGGTAAACACCTGGCGGGCGAACTTTAGGGGGAACTGCAGCGAGCTCAGCTCGCCGAAATCGGTCTTGTTATAGGGCTTGGTGGGGTCATTTTTATCGCGCGGCGCGACTGCCGTGAAGACCCTTCGGCCTATCTGGTAGGCCAGGCGGGCGGTCTGTGGCCGGGTCGTGTTATTCATCGGCCGTAGCCATTCGTCTTGGGGGTTGGCAGGGTCTGTGAGGTTGGGCTCGTTTTCGATCCCCCAGTTAAAAACCTTGCCCTTAAAGTGCTTGGCGACACGGTTGAAATAAGCGGCCAGCTTGCGCGGGGTCCAGTCGACGCGGTCGAGCGCCAGGGTCATATAAACCTTCAGCCCGCACTCCTTGGCGACTTTGATGCTTTGGTCGTAAAGCCGGCGGTAATTGGGATTGTTAAAGAAGCGGACGTAGAGCACTTCCCTGACCCAGCTACCGCCCATGTCTTTGACTAGGTCGAGTAAGCTTTCGCGGCGCTTGCCGTAGTCGTTGCGGATGCCGTACTCGTCGCCGGCGCCAAACTCCAAGTGGGATTCCAGGTGTGTCGCGGTTGGGGCGGTGTCGGCGTGGTTGTCGAGGATGAGGTTGGCCTGGTCGTCCAGTTTGGAGCGGAAGATAAGGCCGTGGATCTGTTCGGCGACCGCCGGGTTGGTTTCGGGCGCGCACTTGGCGGGCAGCCTGACCGGTGCCTCGCAAGCTGGCACATCGCCGCTCGCGGTCATGTAATCGAGCGGGCAGCTGGTGACTTCCGGGCCGCCGGCTGCCTGGGCGCGGTTGGGTTTGGCCAGGGCGACGCCGCCCAGGCTGCCGGCGGCCACCACTGCCAATAAGGAGCGCCGGACGGCATTCCAATTAAGCGGTCCGCGTTCCGGCGCCTGCAAATTTTCGGCCGGCGGCGGACAAAGCTCACGCGAAGTCATGCCTTGGGTTATACGCCCTACTGTGGCGCTTAGTCAACTGTGGATTTAGGCGCCGGCCATGGCGGCGGGGTCGACCTTGGCCTTCTGGTTCTTGATGACCACCAGGCCGATCAGCGAGGCGGCCAGCGCGAAGCACGAGGCGATCAGGTAGCCGTCGTGGAAGCCGTGGACGGTGGCAGCGGCGATTTGTTGGTGGGTCGGCGCGGCACGCAAGTGCAAACTAGCAATGTGGCGGCTACTGGCCGACACTGCCATGCCGGTTAGCACGGCCAGCCCGAGGGCGCCGCCGATCTGCTGCGAGGTGTTCAGGATGCCCGAGGCCAGGCCGGCCTCGTGGTGCGGCACACCGCTGGTAGCGGCGATAGTGACACTCACGAAAGTCGAACCCATACCAAGCGCCATCAGCATCAGCCCCGGCGCCACGTTGCCCCAGAAGGTGCCGTCGGCCGGTATGTGCGACAGCCAGAACAGGCCGCCGGCGACAATCAGCGGCGCCGTCACCAGAATGGGCTTGTAGCCGATCTTTTGAATCAGGCGCGGGATGTTGGTGGCGGTTATGGCGATGATCACCGGCATGACCAGGAAGCTAAAGCCGGTCTTAACCGGGGTGAAACCCAATACTTCCTGCAGGTAGAGCGTCGTGAAGAAGAACACCGAGAACATGCCGGCCGTCATGCAGAACATCAGCATGTTGGCGCCCGTCAGGTTGCGAATGCGGAAGATGTTAAGCGGCATCAAGGGGTGCTTGGCGCGCTTTTCGTTGATTATGAAACTGATTAGCGCCACCGCGGCGATGGTAAAGAACGTCAGCGAACTGTGCGAGGTCCAGCCGTGCGAGGGGGCCTTGACCAAGGCGTAAACCAGCGTCATCAGGCCGCCGGTCGCCAATATGGCGCCGGGCAAGTCGAGATTATTGTGGTCGATGGTCGATTCGTGGCGGTCGAGGATACGCAGCGCGGTGGTGATCACGGCGATCCCCACCGGTATGTTCACAAAGAAGTTCCAGCGCCAGTTAAGGTACTGGGTGAGGATGCCGCCGGCCAGCACGCCCACGGCCGCGCCGCCGGCCGCCACGGCGCCCCACACGCTCAGCGCCACGTTGCGCTCGTGGCCCTCTTTATAAGTCACCAGGATAATCGACAGCGCCGCCGGCGACATAAAGGCCCCGGCCAGCCCCTGCAGGGCGCGGAAGATGATGATCATTCCGCCCGATTGGCTTAACCCACTGCCAAGCGAGGCGATGGTGAAGAGCGTAATGCCCATCAGGAAGATTTTGCGCCGGCCAAAAAGGTCGGCGGCGCGGCCGCCCAATAGTAAGAAGCCGCCAAAGAATAAGGTGTAGGCCGTGACAATCCACTGCAGGCTGGTTTGCGTCATGCCAAAGGCGTGCTGGATCGATGGCAGGGCCACGTTGACGATCGAGATGTCGAGCACCACCATGAACTGTGCCAGGGCGACCAGTATTAGAATCAACCAGTGATTAGTTTCCTTTTTAGCCACCGCTTTCGCTTCCGCCATGTACCCTCCTCGGTTAATTTAGACTCTCCGAACTCTTAACTATACATTGTAAAGTGTGACGCCCGTCACTGTCAAATGCAGTCCTCTGTTAAAATAGGGGTAATGAGTTTATCTATCGGCATTGTCGGCCTGCCGAACGTTGGCAAGTCCACCTTGTTCAACGCCCTTACCGGCAGTAACATCCTGGCGGCCAACTACCCTTTCGCCACCATAGAGCCCAACACCGGTATCGTGCCCGTGCCCGACCCGCGGCTGAGCAAGTTGGCGGAGCTTTATAAGACCGACAAAATCGTGCCAGCGACGGTGACTTTCGTGGATATCGCCGGCCTGGTGGCCGGCGCCAGCCAGGGCGAAGGGCTCGGCAACCAGTTTCTGGCGCACATCCGGACCTGCAATGCCATCGTGCAGGTAGTGCGGGCCTTCGACGACCCCAATGTCACCCACGTAGACGAACGGCACGATCCCAAAAAAGACATCGACGTCATCAATACCGAGCTGGTGCTCGCCGACCTTCAGACCGTCAACAACCGCCTGCCAAAATTCGCCAAAGAAGCCCGCGCCAACCCCAAATTAAAGCCGGTTCTGGACGCTTATGAGCAAGTGCATAAAATTTTGGACGGCGGCGAGCCGTTATGGAATTACCCCGATACCGACGCCTCCGCCATTGCCGATTTACAGCTGTTGACCATGAAGCCGGTCATCTATTTGTTCAACCTGGACGAAGCCGGCCTGGACGACGCGAAACGGCAGACCGAATTGCGCGAATTGGTGGCCCCCGCGACGGCCCTGTTCGTCTGCGCCAAGCTGGAAAGCGAACTCAAAGATCTGGACGAATCCGAGGCCGCCGAGCTGTTGGCCAGCTACGGACAGAGTGAATCAGGCTTGTTACAGCTAATTCACGCCGCCTACGGCCGCCTGGGCCTGCAGAGCTACCTGACGGCCGGCGAAAAGGAGGTCCGGGCCTGGACAATTCCCAAAGGCGCCACCGCCCCGCGGGCCGCCGGCGTGATTCACGGTGACTTTGAGCGCGGCTTCATTGCCGCCGACATAGTAAGCTATCACGATCTTATTGAAGCCGGTTCCCTGCACTCGGCCAAGACTGCCGGTAAGGTCCGCACCGAAGGCAAAACCTACGTCATGCAAGCCGACGATGTGGTCGAATTCAAATTCAATGTCTCTAAGTAGCCGCTAAAATTCGGCTGGAGCCACGGGCAGGCTCGGCACGGCTGTCTGCTGTTGGCTGTGTGCGTGTAGTGACGGCCTGCCGAATTTTCGGTTGCGCAGGGCCATAGGTAGCTTTGAATAGGCCACGCGCATGGCGTTAATCTCTAGGCCACGGTGCTCCGGTTGCGCCTGCGTAGTTGTGGGTTGGGGCTTACCGCCGAAAATTTCCTGCAGGCCTTCCTCGTACAAATCCCTCAGCTGTGGATTAGCCGCTTGGGCGGCGGCGCTCTCGCTGACCACCTGAGGCGCGGCCGGCTGGACGTACTGGCTGATTTGGTTAAGCGTGGCCGGTTGCAGTGACGGATGCGTTACGCCGGTTTCGGCTTGATGCTGGGCTAGCAGGCTCTGGGCGTATAGGTAGTCTGACAGTTCGTGCCCCGGTTTGGGCGGCGCTATGGGCGCTTGGGCCATACCCGCCTGCTGCATTTGTTGCATCTGTAATTGGTACTGGTTTTGGGCCATCAGGTAGGTCTGCAGTTGCTGGTTAATCTGTTCCAGGTGCGTGTTCTGATCCTGCTGGTGTGAGGACTGCTTCTTTTTAGCCTCGGCCATGGAGTGCTGGACGTGGCCGATAAGCTTGCGCAGGCGTTGCTGGTTGTAACTGCGGAACTTCAGGTCTTTGTTGCCGGTAGCCACGTTAATTTGAGCGCCCAGCAGGCGGTGGCTGTAGTCAATCTCGTTAATCATATCGAAGCGCAGGTCTTCGACCGTCAGGTAGTTGAGGGGCTTTTTGTCGACCAGCACGACCCGCACGTCAGTAGCGATCAGTAAGGCGAAACCGCCCTCGTAGATGCCGTTCACGACCTCATAGATCTCTTCGCCGGGCAATATAATATTGTGCAGTTCGTTAACCTCACCGCGTCCCCAGCCGTGTGTCTTAAATCCAAGGTTTTTTAGTTGTCTGTGCACTGACTGCTTGCTAACCATAGCGGACCTCCCAACTTGGTCATACCTATTGTAGGCTTATATTCCAAACGGAGTGGTGAAAATGCTCACCGGTTATTTGCGATTTTGATCACAGATTGACAGCAGGCGCCAACTCTATCATAATAATCCCCATGTTGGCAACGTTGAAGCAGACGGCCGAGCTAGTGGAATTCTTCAGACTTCACGGAGTTAAACAGACTTTTAGGAAAGGTGACCACATCATTCGTCCGGGTGACGCCCCCCACGGGGTGTTTTTTATATACCAGGGTTTGGTTAAGGCCTTTGACATCACCAAGTACAACGAGGAAAACCTGCTTATCATTCGCAAACAGGACGAAATCTTCCCGCTTATCTGGGCCATGACCGGCAAAGAGCACCATATTATTTACCAGGCGCTGGCGCCGACCACCACCTACCGCCTAAGCCGCGATGATTTCCTGGCTTTTATAAAGAAAAGTACCGACGCCGTCATTCCCCTGCTCGACATGACCATGGAAATGTACCGTCTTCACGGCGAACGTATCCTGACACTTGAATACCGTACGGTTCGCGAACGCATAATCTCTTTTTTGCTTACCATGTGCCAGCGCTTCGGCGTCCAGACCGACGACGGTATGCTGATAGAAGTGCCTCTGAGGCACCAGGATATCGCCAGTTCGGTTAACGCCACCCGCGAAACCACCAGCCGCGAACTTTCCGCCCTGGAGCGCA
>CAYUNY010000008.1:0-17950 GCA_964446315.1 uncultured Candidatus Saccharibacteria bacterium | reverse complement strand
TCGTGGGCGGCCACGGCACCCGTGTTAACGCCGTCGTCAGCGAAGTCGGCGAGCAAGAGAAGATTGACATCATCGTCTGGGCCGAAGACCCGGCCGAGTACATCACCCAGGCCCTAAGCCCGACCAAGGTCGCCAAGGTAGTGATAGACGAAAAGAATAAGAAAGCCCGCGTCATCGTTCCCGAAGACCAGCTGAGCATCGCCATCGGCAAGGCCGGCCAAAACGTGCGCCTGGCCAGCAAGCTGACCGGCTATGAACTCGACATCGAAGGCGAAAAGGTCGGCACAACCGATGAATCTCACGAAAAGGAGACCGCCGATACCAAAGTCGAAACCAAAGAACTACCCAAGCAACCCAAGCTGAAGAAGAAGAGCGAGCTAGAAGGCTCCCTGCTGGAAGCCATCGAAGAACACGGCGAATAAAGCGCACCCCCGTAAATTGGCACTCTTGACCTGCGAGTGCCAAGTGGTATTATGGTAGTAGGAGAAAAAACATATGATGCCTAATTCCCCTGACTTCCAAGAATTTTTGAATCACCTCACAAATAATGCTTTACAAAGTTTGAAGCACGCAGACGCCATCGCCCGCAGTTTTGGCAGCGCCTACGTGGGCACCGAACACCTGTTGCTGGGCCTGTTGGCTCAGGAGGGCAGCATGGGCGCCAAGATTCTGGAAGAGACCGGTATTACTTTGGACCGCGCCCGGCTAGCGCTTAATATGACCCCTAAAACCCTGGTTGTTAATGTCGGCGCCAAGGGTTTGAGCGAAACCGCCAAGCTAACACTTAAAATGGCCTACGATGTGGCCCAGGATTACAGCCAGGAATACTGCGGCACCGAGCACATCCTATATAGCATTTTGAGCCAGAAGAACGCTCGCGCCACTATTTTACTGCGCGACATGAACGTCAACGTCGACGCCCTGACCGGCGAGTTGGAACAGTTCTTAAACCGCCAGCAGTACGAAGAGCACGAAGCCGGCGCTACCGGCCAGCGGCGCGGCAAAAAGGGCAAAAAGACGGCGCTGGACTTCTTTGGCAGTGATATGACGGCCTTGGCTCGACAGGGCAAACTAGACCCGGTGGTCGGCCGCGAAAACCAGATCCGCCGCGTTATTACTATTCTGAACCGCCGCACCAAGAACAACCCGGTGCTGATTGGCGAGCCGGGCGTCGGCAAGACGGCCATCGTCGAGGGCCTGGCGCAACGCATTATTGCCGAGGACGTGCCCGACAGCTTATTGGACAAGCGCATTGTGACTTTGGACCTGGCCGGCATGATCGCCGGTACCAAGTACCGTGGCGAGTTCGAAGAACGGCTTAAAAAGGTCATGGCCGAGCTCGAAAAAGACCGCCGGGCCATAGTGTTTATAGACGAACTGCACCTGATTGTCGGCGCCGGGGCCGCCGAAGGCGCCATGGACGCCGGCAACATCCTGAAGCCGGCGCTGGCCCGCGGCAAAATCCAGCTTATCGGCGCTACCACCACCGACGAATACACCAAGCACATCGAAAAAGACGCCGCCCTGGAGCGACGCTTCCAACCCATCCAGGTGCCCGAAACGACTCCTGGCGAAACACTGGCCATCCTGAAGGGCTTGCGCAAGCACTATGAGAACTTCCACGGCGTTGTTTTAAGCGACGAAGTGCTGGAAGATGCCGTCAATCTGGCCAAGCGCTACATTAATGACCGTTTTATGCCCGACAAGGCCATCGACCTGATCGACGAAACCGCCGCTCATTTGCGGATCGACAAGGGGATTACCAGCCCCGAAGCCCGGGCCCTGCAGAAAGAGCTCAAGCTGGTCAGCACCCAGATCGAAGAAGCCGTCGACGCCGAAGATTACGAGCGCGCCGCCCGCAGTAAAACCCGCGCTTCGCAGATCCACAACGAGCTAACCAAACTGCACGCCGACACAAAACGCACCAAGCGCCTGAACGTCAGCAGTGAAGACCTGGCCGACGTGGTGGCCCGCATGACCGGTGTGCCGGTTAAAAAGGTTATCCGCAGTGAGGCCAAATACCTGCTAACGCTTGAAAAAAGCTTAAGTAAGTACATAGTCGGCCAGCACGAGGCCGTCGAGGCCGTCGCCAAGGCCGTCCGCCGCAACCGCAGTGGCATTAGCAGCCACAAACGGCCGATCGGCTCGTTTATCTTCCTTGGGCCCACCGGCGTCGGTAAAACCGAGCTGGCCCGTGTGCTGGCCCGCGAGTTCTTCGGCAGTGAAGAAGCCCTGGTCAAGATCGACATGTCCGAATTCAACGAGCACCACAACGTGTCGCGGTTGGTCGGCGCCCCGGCCGGCTACGTCGGCTATGAAGAGGGTGGCCAATTAACCGATAAGATCCGCCGCCAGCCCTACTCGCTGGTGCTCTTCGACGAGATCGAAAAAGCCCACCCCGACGTCTTCAATATGCTGTTACAGATGCTGGAAGACGGCTACTTAACAGATGCCAAGGGCCGACGTGTCGACTTTACCAACACCATAGTCATCATGACCAGCAACATCGGCGCCGAAAAGCTGCAGAAAGAGGCCAACCTGGGCTTCCACGCCACCAAACCCGGAGACCTGAAAGACCTCGACGCCCTGCACGAACTCAACGAGTCGCGCGTCCGTGACGAGCTTAAGAAAATGTTGCGCCCCGAACTGCTTAACCGCATCGATAAGACTATCGTCTTCCGGGCGCTGACCAAGCAGGACATTTACAAGATCATCGACCTGCAAATCGACGAACTAAAAGCGCGCCTACAGCGCAAAGGCCTCAGCGTGCAACTGAAGACTGGCGCTAAGCAATACCTGCTGGAGAACGGCTACGACGCCCACAACGGCGTCCGCCCACTGCGCCGGCTGATCCAGGACACTATCGAGGACCACCTGGCCCACGAACTGCTCGACGACAAGTTCGAAAAAGGTGATATCATTCAAGTAGCTGCCAAAAAAGGCGCGCTTGACTATGCCATCGTCACCGAATAAAGACTACCGCAAACCACGAACTTCCAACCGCCTTGGCACTCTGCTTTTGTTGGTAGTGTGGCTGGCCGGGCTGGGGCTGGTGGCCGCCAATCGCCAGAATATCTTCGACTGGTGGCGCCTCCGCAACTACCAGGCGCCAGCCGCTGTCGCCCAACTGGCCGATCAGGACACCATGACCAACTATGGCCGCAAAGTTTTTTACGTTAACGAGCCGGCCATTGAAGACAAAGAGGCCTTTGGCACGGACTGCCCCAGTAGCCAGCGTGAGCAGACGATTGTCCTGGGCTGTTACCACGGCGACCAGGCCGGTATTTTTCTACTGACTGTGAGCGACCCCCGGCTTAACGGAGTCGAAGAAGTTACTGCGGCCCATGAAATGTTGCACGCCGCCTACGACCGCCTGAGTACCGGCGAGCGCAGTAAGGTCGATGGCATGCTGGAGGATTATTACAAGAACCAATTGCATGACGACCGCATCCTGAAAACCATCGAAGCTTACAAAAAGAGCGAACCCAACGACGTGGTCAACGAAATGCACTCCGTGTTCGGCACCGAAATCGCCAATCTGCCGGCGCCGCTGGAACAATATTACAAGAAATATTTCACCAATCGGGCCCAGGTGGTCGCCTACGCAACCCAGTACCAGTCGGCTTTTACCTCAATCCAGGCATTGCTTGATCAGTACATCAAGCAAATAGATAGTCTCAAGGACCAAGTAGATGCCTGCAAGGCCGATTTGCAGTCCAGCGAAGCCGATCTCAGCTCCCGGCAAGCCACTCTGAACAACCAAAAAGCCAGCGGCGACACTGCCGCCTATAACAGCGGTGTGCCGGCCTATAACAACCTGGTCAACGCCTATAATGCTAAGATCAGGGCTTGCAATAACCTAGTCAGCCAGCACAACCAGCTGGTGGCGACCTATAACGCTACTGCCCTGGAGCAAAACCAGCTAATTAATGAGCTCAGGCCGGCCAATGCGACGCCAGTTAATCAGTAGTTAATCTTTGGGTGGTAAACTGGTGGTAATGAGGAGTGCTGATGGCCAAAAAGCCGGCTAAACGTTATGTCTGCGCCAACTGCGGCGCCGTCCAGAGTACCTGGAGCGGCCGCTGTCCGCAGTGTGGCGAGTGGAACACCATCGAGGAACAGCTGACGTCGGCCGGCATCGCCGGCAGTGTGGCCGGGGGCAGTGTCTTAAAACCGCAATCGGTGGCGGCTTCGCTCAAGGCCGACAACCGGCGATTGTCCACCGGTATAGGCGAGGTTGATGAGGTACTGGGCGGCGGCATCGTGGCCGGTAGCGTCAACCTGCTGGCCGGCCAGCCCGGCATCGGCAAAAGCACGCTATTACTCCAGCTGGCCTACGCCGTGGCCGCAAAATCACCGGTGCTATATGTTAGCGGCGAGGAATCGGCCCACCAGATCGGCATGCGTGCCCAGCGCCTGGGTACCACGCGGTCCGACCTTCAGCTGGCCACCGCCAATTCGGCCGACGACATCGCCGCCACCATCGCCGGCGGGCAGTACAAGCTGGTCATTATCGATTCCATCCAGGCCGTCAGCGCCGCCGCTATCGCCTCGGCGGCCGGCACGGTGTCGCAGATCACCAATTCCACCCAACTGTTAACCGCCGCCGCCAAGCAGGCCAACACGGCCCTGATCCTGGTCGGCCACGTTACCAAGGAAGGCAGTATCGCCGGCCCGAAGGTGTTGGAACACATGGTAGACGTCGTTATGCAATTGGAAGGCGACCGCTACGGCGGCTTCAAACTGCTCAGGGCCATTAAGAACCGCTTTGGCTCGACAAACGAGGCCGGTATCTTCGAAATGACCGACACTGGCCTGCAAACCGTCGAGAACCCTTCGGCGGCGCTGTTGCAGGAACGCCAGGCCAGCGACGGCTCGGTCGTCCTGGCCACTCTGGAAGGCACGCGGCCGCTATTGGTAGAAGTCCAGGCGTTGGTCAATCCCACTAGCTACGGCTACCCCAAGCGGGCCGCCAGCGGCTTCGATCTTAACCGTTTGAATCTATTAGTAGCCATGCTGGAACGCCGCACTAAGCTCAAACTGGCCGATCAGGACATTTATATAAACATCGTCGGTGGCATCCAGATCCGCGAACCGGCGGCCGACCTGGCCATCTGCCTGGCCATCGGCTCGGCGGCCAAAGGCCTGCAATTAAAGAAGAATGCTGTAGTTTTTGGCGAAGTCGGCCTGAGCGGCGAGGTCCGCCACGTGCCCCACGTCGACAAACGCCTGGCCGAGGCCAAAAAGCTCGGCTTTGACGGCGCCATCGGCCCGCAGGCACGCGGCAAGGCCAAGAAGGTTACAGGTCTCTACGGCGTCAGCGACGTCCGCTCGGCACTGAACGACTTCCTAGAAAAAGACTAAGGACTGCTGACAGTTACGGTGTCAGAACTATGGCCGGCGCCATCGACCACCCTGAGGCTAGTCGATCCGCTAACGGTGACTGTACATTGCGTAGAAGGTGTGTTGCTACAACCTGGCCAAGCCGAACCGTTCACAAACAGCGTGTAATTGGGGCTCCCTCCACTCCAATTAACCACCGTGGTGCTTCCGACGTGTTGGTTGTTGGAGGGGCTGGTTATCGTTGGGGCCCCCGCCGTGGGGGGCGGGGGGTTGGTAAAATTTAGCGGTTGACTCGCACTGCCGGAGTAGAGGACGCTGTCTGTAACCGTGGCCGTTAAGGTTCCGCTTCCCGACGAAGTCGGGGTGTAGGTGAAAGATTTGGAGTCGGATGGGTCGTTAACGTGCGCGCTAAAAATGCTCTGGCCATTTAGCGTGACTGTAAGCGTGCCGGGGTATTGGGCGTGCGCCGGGTCGTTAAATGGGTGGGTGCCCTGCGTGACAGTGACTGTGATGGGGCAACTCGTATCACAAGGATTCTGCGCCGTGAGGGTGACGGTCGGCGGGCTGTCGTTACAGTTATGGACGTCGTCGGTGGGCGCCGAGCCGCCGGTGGTGCCGCTGGTGCCACTGCTGATGCTTTGGCGGCCGCCATTGAAGATGTCGATGTTCCACGAGGCGGCGTTGCCGTTGGTGACGAATTCCTTGGCTGCGGGCGGCGTACAACTGGTGGCCACCTTGCCGGACACTTTATCTATGGTTTGGGCTGTGGTCTTAACTGTGCCGCCGCCGGCGTACCAACCGGGGTATAGGTCGTTGGCCGGGCTGGGCTCGATGTCGCCGTAGTGGACGTGCTTGCGGACGATGAAGGCCGGCGCCGTTTTGATGGTTTTAGGCTGGACCCAGTTGTCGGGCTTGAGGCCGTCGTGGGCGGCTTCCATCATGCCGCGGGTCAGCGGCTCGGTCAGGTATTCCATGGCCGTGCCGGTGCGCGAGCTGATGTCGACGTTGCGGGTATGGTTGCCTACCCACGAGACCACGGCGTACTTGCTCGACCAGCTGGTCATCAATCCGTCGAAGCCGTTGTTGGTGGTGCCGGTCTTGATGGCGAAATTCCAGCCATTGTAGTGGTGGAACTTGTAACCGCCGCCTGAAAGCCGGGTACAACTGGTGGCCGAACAGCTACCCGGCAGGTAGCTGGCGTTGGGGTCGGAAGCCATGTTGTTGACGATGAAGGCCGTGTCTGCCTTGACGACCTGCTTGCCGACCGGTTGTTTCCACTGGTAAATCGTTTTTTGCGAAGCGTCGGTGATCTTCATGATGTAGGTGCGCGGGATGGCTTTGCCCAGCCGGCCAAGCGTGGCCAGGCCGTTGACGTGGTCGTCGAGGTGCAGGAAGGCGCCGTCGCCTATGGCCGCCGCGCCGTAACACTGCGTGGTATCGGCCGCCGTGGCGTTGTTGATGTCGATACCGCCTTGATAACAGTTGTAGGCTTGCTGGTGTTTGCTCTGCAGGTAGGTGTTATCCATCATGGCCGATGCCGTACTGAGGACTTTGTTGACAGAATCGGTGTGGCTGGGGCTTTTATCGTTGGGCACGGCCTCGTACATAGCTTTGACGGCCGGAATGTTGCGCGAACCGCCCAGGGCGTAGCGTAGGGTTAGGGGGCCGGGCTGTAGGAAGTCGTAGTCTTTAAGGCAGTCGCCGCCGTTTTTGGGCAAAACGCCCTTCTTGGTACAGGGGTAACCTGGCAAGGGGCCTTCGCTGTCATAGAGGACAGAACCGGCGCCGACGTTATTATTGTTATCTATAAGGGTAGTGTAGTCATACGGCTTGAAGCTCGAACCGGGGGCTATTTTGGAGGTCGCGGCGTAGTTGATCTTGCCGTGATCGGCGTTGCCAAAATCGGTACCGCCCACCAGGGCTACAATCTGGCCCGTCTGGACGTCTTCGGTAACGCTGGCTTCTTCGTCGGCTAGGCCGGCCGTCCTCCTTTCGACGTTGTTCAGGTTGCTGGCAACCAGGCCCTCGGCCTTACCCTGCAGGTTCAGGTCCAGCGTAGTTATGACTTTCCAGCCGCCGCGGGCCACCAGGTTGGAGCCATAAGTTTGTTCCAGCTCCTGCTTGGCGGCTAGGACGAAGTAGGGCGCTTTAATACCGGCGTATTTGGGTGATTGCTGGTGGACCTGGGCTAGAATATCGACTTGCTTGGCCTCGTCGGCCTGTTGTTTGGTTATGTAGTGCTGTTGGACCATCAGGTCGAGGATGTAGTGCTGTCGGCTGAGCATGGCCGTCGGGTTGAAGCTGTCGGCGCTGACGGCCGGGTTGTAGGCGTGGCCGGCGTAGGGCGAATAGTAGCTGGGCGACTGTGGAATAGCCGCCAACATGGCCGACTGGGCCAGCGTCAGGTCTTTTGAGTCGACCTGGAAATAATCGCGGGCGGCGGTTTCGATACCGTATTCCTGGCCACCGTAGGGCGCGATGTTAAGATAGCCGGTTAAGATGTCGTCCTTGGAATATTCGCGCTCCAGCTCGACTGCCAGGATCAGCTCTTTAACTTTACGGGTCACGGTACGGTTGTTGGTCCAGTTCTCGTTCAGCTTAACCAACTGCTGGGTGATCGTCGAACCGCCCTGGACGGCGCCGCTACCGCCGGTGGCGTCGCGAAAAGCGGCGCGCATTATGCCGCGAACATCGAAAGCGCCGTGCTTAAAGAAGTCTTTGTCTTCGACGGCCACGGTGGCCTCTTTGGCGTACTTAGAGATGTCCTGGCCCTTAACCGGCACACGTTTAACCGAGTTATAGTCGTTAAAGAGCACCGTTTGGCCGGTGCGGTCGTAATACGTAATGTTGCCGCCCAGGTCGCCCGATAGGTTCTTAATTTTGGGCAAGTCTTTGCGGAAGTAGGCAAAAAGGCCGATGGTTATAAAAAAGCCGGCGACGATGGAAACACCGATGATTTTGAGGGCCATGACGCCGCCCTGGCGGCTGAACCAGTAGTCGGCCAGGTGTTTGGGCTGTAAACGGTATAGTAGGCGCTTCCAGCGTTCTTTGGGCAGGGTGGCCAGCCAGGCGGCCTTATCGGCCGACAGGGAAGCCTTGCGGGCCTTGCGGCGGTCGCTTAAGGAACGGTTTATCTTGATCGTGTTGCCACTCTTGGTAGTAACAGTGTTCTTGGATCGCCGATTGCGGCCGCCGGAATTACTCATTCTGATTTAGCGTCTCCCTATCAAAAGCTCCTCCCAGTATAGCAAAAAGGCTCGTTAAAAAGCCTATGTTTTTTGACCGCCGCCCTTACGTCCCAGGGGACTGCTATACTATTAGCAATGACTCTTTCAGAAGAACTGACCTGGCGCGGCTTCGTCAACCAGACTACATATAAGGACCTCAACGCCCTCAACGGCGATCCGGTAACTTTTTACTGGGGAGTCGACCCCAGCGCCGATTCGATGACCATCGGCAACCTGGCGGCGGCCATGATGGTGAGGCACTTTATCGAGCACGGCCATAAGGCCTACCTGTTGGTCGGCGGCGCCACCGGCATGATCGGCGACCCCGACGGCAAAAACCAGGAACGCGATCTGTTATCGGTCGAGCAAATTGCCGCCAACAAAGCCAAAATCGCCGACCAGTACAAGGCCGTTTTTGCCGGCCAAAAGTTCGAAATCGTCGATAACTACGACTGGTTCAAAGACATGGGCTACCTGCAGTTCCTGCGCGAGGTCGGCAAACATGTGCCGGTGCGCCAGATGGTCGGCCGCGACTTCGTCCAAAAGCGCCTCACCGAAGAGGGCGGCGGCATCAGCTACGCCGAATTCAGCTATTCTTTAATACAGGGTTATGACTTCCTACACTTGCATCGCGAACATGGTGTTAATCTGCAGGTCTGCGGCGCCGACCAGTGGGGCAACAGCATCGCCGGTGTCGAATTAATCCGCCGCCTGACCGGCGACGAGGCGCACGTGTTCTCAGTACCATTGGTAGTTAACAAGACAACAGGGGCCAAATTCGGTAAAACGGAGGAGGGCGCCATCTGGCTCGACCCGGCCAAAACGACCCCGACCCAGTTCTACCAGTTCTGGATCAACCTGGACGACGCCGGCGTCGAAGATTACCTGAAAATATTTACCCTGCTGTCTAAAGAGCAAATCGAAAAGGTCATCGCCGCGCATAAAGCCAACCCGGCCAAGCGCACCGCCCAGCTGGCCCTGGCCGATGAGGTTACGGCGCTGGTTCATGGCAAGGCGGCGGCGGAGATTGCCAGGTCGGTGACGGCCGTTCTGGTTAATGCCGTTCCGGTCGGGGAGGCCAATGACGCGGTCATAGCAACCCTACGCAACGAAATCCCGGCCGCCCGTTCCAAAGCCGACGAATCTATCGTTGAAGCCCTGGTTGGCACCCGCCTGGCCGCCTCCAATACGGAGGCGCGGCGTCTTATCGGCGAGAACGCAGTGGCTATCAACGGCGCTAAGGTTAGCCGCGAAAACTTCGAGGCAGGCGACTTCCAGAACGGCCGGCTTCTGCTAAGGCGCGGCAAAGCGTTTAAAGATTCGGCTCTGGTAGAGCTTGGTTAAGCCGCCCGGCTTGATATACTGGGAAGCATTATGCCGAAAAAAACCGCCGCCAAGCACAAGAAAGCCGACCAGTACAATGACCCCAAGCACAATTATCTGCACTACTGGGACGGCCGCCAGTACGAGCACGCCGCCGAAGAAGTCGCCATCCGCAAACTCCTGCGCGGCAAGCACTTCGGGCACGCCGTTGACGTAGGCGGCGGCTACGGCCGGCTCTGCGTCCAGCTCGAAAGATACGCCGACGACGTTACCCTGGCAGAGCCCAGCCAACAGCAATTAGACATCGCCAAGGACTTCCTGAAAGACCACCCCGAAATTAAGCGGGAACTGATGCAGGCCGACGACCTGAAGTTCGAAGACGGCAGTGTCGATCTGCTGACCATGATCCGCGTCATGCATCACCTGCCGGACCCCAGCGCCGAGTTCGACGAAATCGCCCGCGTGCTCAGCGCCGACGGCCGGGCCATTATCGAAGTGGCCAACTACCTGCATATGCTGAACCGGCTAAAGCATCTGGCCAAACTACAAAGGTTTCCGGTCAAACCGGTCGACATCCGCTCGGCGGCCAACCGGCGCGACGACGAGATAGCTTTCGTGAACCACAATCCAGCCACCGTGGTGCGCCAGCTGGCCCACGCCGGCCTCAAGGTCGAAGCCACCCTGTCGGTTTCCAACCTGCGCAGTGTTCGCCTCAAGAAAATCATGCCCCGCGAAGTCATGCTTGGCGCCGAGCGCGTACTGCAGAGGCCTTTGGCCTCGGTTTACTTCGGTCCCAGCATCTTCTTCCTGGTCCGCAAAGCCCGTTAAACGCCAATAACGGTTATTATAAAAGCATGACGCTTAGCAGTCCGTTGACGGAATTGAAGGGCGTGGGGGAGACTCTGGCCGCTAAATTCGCCTTACTGGGCGTTAAAACCGTCGGCGACCTGCTGGATTACTACCCGCGCCGCTACGAGGACTATTCGACGGTCACGCCGATTAACAAGTTACAACCGGGCCAGGTGAGTATCGAGGCGGTGATCAAGCAGTCTGCCGGCCGCTACGCCCGCGGCCGACTGCACATTACCGAAGCTGTGGCCAGCGATGAGACCAATAGCGTTCGGCTGATCTGGTTCAATCAGCCTTACCGGGCCGAGGCGCTTAAGAAAGGCGAACGCTATTTTATCTCCGGCGAATACAAACTCAGCCGCCAGCGTTTCGTGATTATGAACCCCAGTGTCGAGCTGGCCAGCGATTTTCCGGTCAACACGGCCCGTATCCTGTCCGTTTACCGCGAAACCAAGGGGCTGGCCTCGCGCCAGATCCGCCTAGCCGCCCGGCAGGCCTTCAAGGAGTTGGGAAAATTGCCCGAAAGCCTGCCGGCAGAAGTGATAAAAGAACAAAAGCTAATGAGTCGCACCCAGGCCGTGCTGTCTATACATGCCCCGGAATCGGCCGAGCAGTTGGAACAGGCCAGGCGGCGGCTGGGTTTCGAAGAGGTTTTCAGGCTCAGCCTGGCCAGCCTGCTGAACAAACAGGAGAACCAGCGCGAAACGGCCCTGGCGATTCCTTTCGAGGAACAGCTGGCCAAAGATTTTGTGGGCCATCTGCCGTTTAAGCTGACCGACGCCCAGCGCAAAGCCGTCTGGCGGATTTACCAGGATTTACAGAAGACTGAACCGATGAACCGGCTGATAGAGGGTGATGTCGGCTCGGGCAAAACGGCCGTTGCCACCATGGCGGCGTTGATGGTGCTGGCCAAAGATATGCAAGTGGCGCTGATGGCGCCCACCGAACTGCTGGCCCGCCAGCACGCCGACACGATACACGCCTTATTGAAGCCGCTGGATCTGGAAAACACCATTGTACTGCTGGTGGGCGGCATGGCCGCGCCCCAGAAAACCAAGGCCCGCGAGGCCATAAAACAGGGCAAAGCCGGCTTTATTATCGGCACCCAGGCGCTGATCCAGGAAAAGGTCGATATGCACCGCCTGGCGCTGGTGATTATCGACGAACAACACCGCTTTGGCGTCGACCAGCGCAAAACCCTGATGACCAAGGCTGGCCACATGCCGCATGTGCTCAGCCTGACGGCCACGCCGATTCCACGCTCGCTGGCCCTTACCCTGTACGGCGAGCTGGACGTGTCGGTGCTAGATCAAAAACCGCCCGGCCGCCAGGAAGTCATCACCGAATTAGTTTCGCCCAATTCCAAGGCCCGGCTCTATAAAAAAATCGACCCCGAACTGTCTGCCGGCCGCCAGATGTTCGTCATCTGCCCGCTGATAACCGAATCGGCCGTGCTGGACGCCAATTCGGCCGAAAAGGTTTATGAGCAGTTGTCCGCCCACGAATTCAAACATCGCCGTGTCGGATTACTGCACGGCAAGCTTAAACCGGCCGACAAGCAGGCCGTTATGGAACAATTCGTCAATCATAAGCTGGATATCCTGGTATCCACCACTGTTATTGAAGTCGGTGTTGACGTGCCCAACGCCAGCCTGATGCTTATCGAGGCGCCGGAACGCTTCGGGCTGGCCCAACTGCACCAACTGCGGGGCCGGGTAGGGCGGGGCGCCGACCAGGCCTATTGCTACCTGCTGTTAAGCGATTCCAAATCGCCCGGCCGTCGTTTGCGAGCCTTGGAAAGCAGTAATGACGGTTTCAAACTGGCCGAACTCGATCTGGAACTGCGCGGCCCCGGCGCCATATACGGCACTTCCCAGCACGGCCAGCTCGACCTGCGAATCGCCAAACTAACAGATACCATGCTGATCTCTGCCGCCCGCCAAACAGCCCAGGACCTGCTTGATAGCGGCCAAAGCTTGCTACAATATAAAGAGCTCATGAAACACGTAAATCGCCTGCGGGCAGTCACAAACCTTAATTAATGTACTCCGGCTCGACCTTCAATAAGTATTCCGGACAGCTACTCGGCGCGCACCAAAAAATCGACCGTGTGGCTCGGCGGCACCTGGAAAAACTACTGCCGCAAAGCGCCTTTCCGACCGCCAAAGCCATTTTGAACTTCGAGGGCAATAAGGGCCCCGACGCCATCAAGCGCAAGAGCCCGGCCCAGGACGAGCCCTGGCACTACATGCGGCCTTTCGACCCGCAAGACAGGCAACTCATTGAGCTTATAGAAGCCCACTATCGCGAGCTCGTCGGCGCCCTGAAAGCCAAAGACAACGTCCGATCCTCTTTCGAGGCCGCCTGGCTGGCCCATGCCGTGGTGGACGGCCTGACGCCGGCGCATCACTATCCGTACGAAGAAAAACTGGTCGAACTGAGTAGCGGCCGCAGTATAGATAAACGGACTACCATCACCAAGAAACTGTTCCTGCCCGGCGAAACCGTCGGCCGCGCCGTCAAAAACAACTGGGAAATGTGGGGCCCCAAGGGCTTGTTCACTACGCACGCCGCGTTCGAAACAGGCATAGCGGTGTTGATCAAGCCCCTAAAAATTAAGGCGGCCCTGCCAAACCAGAATGACATCAAGCGATTTACCGCCCAACCGCTCGACAAATGGTTCCGCCAGGCCGCCCAGGACATCGCTTCGCTTGGTCTTTACGACACCTTTTATATCCGTGGCTGGACGGTTTCACTGGCCGGACGGATCCGCAAGCAGTTGGTGCCGGATCTGGTGCAGGCCGTAACCCTGGTCTGGTACGGCGCGGCGCTGGAAGCCGGCCTGCAGGAACCGCTGGCATGAGAATCATAGCCGGCTGGCTGGGCGGGCGGAACTTCGCGGCGCCGCGCGGCCACCGCACCCACCCGATGAGCGACAAGGCCCGGGGTGGGCTATTTGGCGTCTTGGGGGACGTGAAGGGCCTGAGCGTGCTCGACGCTTTCGCCGGTAGCGGCGCGCTCGCCTTCGAAGCCGTCAGCCGCGGCGCCGCCAGCGCCCTGGCCATCGACTCCGACCAGGCCGCCCACCAGGTCAGCAAGGAAAACATCAAGGCTCTGGGCATCGAAGACCGTGTCAAAGCCACCCGCGCTTTCACCAACGCCTGGTCGACCCGCCACCAGGACACCAAGTTCGACCTGGTTTTAGCCGATCCGCCCTACGATGATATCCCGTACCGCGACCTCAAGATTCTGCCGAGACACTTGGCGCCCGGCGGCACGCTGGTACTGTCCTGGCCGGCCAAAGCCCAGACTCTCAAGCTGGACGGCCTAAAAGAGGTCAAGGCCAAAAATTACGGCGACGCCCAACTGGTCTTTTACCAGGAAATTAGCTAAAATACACCGGTACCGACCGCTGGGGATGTGGTGGAATGGTAGACACGCTAGTTTTAGGAACTAGTGCCGCAAGGCGTGAAGGTTCAAGTCCTTTCATCCCCACCAAATTATGAGAAAACAGCACCACGTAATCTACGTACCGGGCATCCAGGACGATATTTATCATGCCCAGAGCCTGCCGATGAAATTCTGGTGGCTATACGGCTTGCGCGGTCACTGCCACCCCATGCCCTGGGCCGGCGAGGAGCCGTACGAGCCGAAGTTTAAGCGGCTATTGGCCCAGATCGACGGTTACCTGGCGCAGGGCCACAAAGTCTCGCTATTAGGAGCCAGCGCCGGCGCCAGCGCCGTTTTAAACGCTTACGTCGAACGGGCCGATAAAATTACCGGGCTGGCCTATGTATGCGCTAAAATCAACGCTCCGGAAACAGTCAGCGATCTTACATATAATGCCAACCCGGCTTTTAAAACCGCTCTTTATGGCCTCCAGGGCAATTTGCCGAGGTTAAAACCCGCCGACAAAGACAAAATGCACTCTTACTATTCGCCCGGCGATCACTATGTTCCTTACGCGGCGACAACGATTCCCGGGGTCGAAGAAAGCCGCCTGCCGCCCCTAAAACACGGCTTCGCCATTATCTACAGCCTGACTTTCGGCGCCCACCGCATCGCCCGTTTTTTGCGCCGGCAAGCCAAACTTAAGGACAATTAGGCTATAATTATCGGCAATGGCACTTTCGACACAACCCTATAAAGGCGCGCGCGATTTCTACCCCGAAGACAAGCGCCTGCAGAAGTACATGTTCGGCAAGTGGCGCGAAGTGGCCGAGAGCTTCGGCTACGAAGAATACGATGCTCCTATTCTTGAGCCCTTAGATGTTTATCTGGCCAAAACCGGCGACGAGATCGTTAACGAGCAGACCTATGTTTTCGAGGATCGCGGCGGCCGCAAGGTGGTTATAAGGCCCGAAATGACACCGACGGTCAGCCGTATGGTGGCCGCCCGTCGCCAGGAGCTGGGCTACCCGCTACGCTGGTACAGTATTCCTAATTTGTGGCGTTATGAGCGGCCCCAACGCGGCCGCCTGCGCGAGCACTGGCAGTTAAATGTCGATATCTTCGGCGTCAAAGACACCGGCGCCGAGCTGGAAATGATCCAACTTGTGGACGCTGTTTTTCGGGCTTTCGGCGCCTCGGCCGACATGTACGAAATCCGCCTCAATGACCGCGCGCTGACGGACTACTTGCTGAAAGATTACTTGAAGTTGGGCGACAAAACCCGGCAAGAGCTCGGCCGCCTAATAGACAAAATGCACAAAATGGAGCGCGGCAAATTTATTTCAGCTGTTGACGACGTGCTGAGCGCTAAACAGCGCGAGGCCGGCGTTACCGAAAAGCTGTTGGCGCTTTTGGACGCCAAAAAACTGTCCGACCTGCCCGCCGAGGCCCTGGAACAGCCGTCCGCGAGAGAGCTAGAAACCTTGCTGAAGCAACTGGCCGCCAGCGGTGTTAAAAACGTCAGGTTTGACGGCACGCTGATGCGCGGCTTTGATTACTACACCGGCATTGTGTTTGAGGTTTTCGACACCGACCCCGAGAATAACCGCAGTATGCTCGGCGGCGGTCGCTACGACGGCCTGGTCGGGTTGTTCGGCGTCGATCCGGTGCCGACCGTCGGCTTCGGCTGGGGAGACGTAACGCTGGCCAACTTCCTGCAAGCCCATCGTTTGCTACCGGAACTTAAGTCCGAAACCGACCTTTACGTGGCCTTAGTAGGAAACGTGGCAGACGACGCGCAAAAGCCGATTGCCAAGCTGAGGGCTTCCGGCCTGAACGTGGCCGTTGACCTGTCTGGCAAAAAAATCGGCGACCAGCTCAAAACGGCCGATAAAAAAGGCATCCAATACGTTCTGATCATTGGGGAAGAAGAGCTAGTAAGCGGCCGGTTCAAACTTAAAGACCTGGTATCGGGCAAAGAGCAATCAGCCGGTTTGCCGGAAATCCCGAAACTCCTAAAAAGCAACCGCTAATGCGCGCCATAAACCATGCCCTGACCGGCGCTCTTATAGGTTTGACGATAAGTGAGCCCCTGATAGCCGTACCCGCTAGCTTTGTTTCGCACTACCTATGCGATATCCTGCCGCATTTTGGCCCGGATCCGGCAGGGGGAATTACTAAACGCCTAAAGAGTAGCTGGTTTCGCAATTCACTGTATGCCGATGCTCTGCTCTGCATGGTATTGGTTTTGGCGCTGGCAGTCTGGCGGCCCGAACATTGGTTGCTGGCAGCGATTTGCGCTTTCGTGGCTACCTTGCCCGACTTCGCCAACGTAGGGCAGTACATCAGAGTAAACATTAAACACAAAAGCTATCGCCCCGGACCCTACGTAAGATTTGCGGTGGCCATTCAGTGGTTCGAGCGGCCGATAGGAGCAGTTGTAGAGGTGGCATGGTTCATCGCCGCGCTGGTACTAATCACCCCGTTTCTGATAAGATAGGTCACTATGCAGGTCAAACTCAAGCAATTAGGAACCACTAAAATCAAGCTGTCGGTGAAGGCTGATACGGCCGAACTGGATCGAATTAAGGAGCACGTTCTCAAGCACGTGGGCGGTAACGTTAAGGTGCCCGGCTTCAGGCCCGGCAAAGCGCCCGACAATCTGTTAGAAAAGCAGATTGACCCGTCGGCCCTGCAAGCCGAATTCCTGGAGCACGCCGTCAACGACCTCTACGTGGATGCCATCAAGCAGGAAAGACTGCGCCCGGCCGCGCCGCCGGAAATATCTATCACCAAGTTTGTGCCGTTTAGCACGCTGGAATTCACCGCCGAGCTCGAAGCCGTTGGCGACATCAAGCTGCCCAACTACAAGAATATAAAGCTGTCAGCCAAGAAAACCGAAGTCACCGCCGAAGAGGTCACGACGATTATTAACAATTTGCGCGAGCGGGCCGCCGAACACCAAGAGGTCCAGCGCGCGGCCAAAAACGGCGATGAAGTAACCATCGACTTTAAAGGCGCCGACGCCGCCACCAAGGAGCCTATAGCCGGCGCCGACGGCACCGATTACCCGTTGGCGCTTGGCAGTAAGAGCTTTATTCCTGGTTTTGAGGACGAGCTTATCGGCCTTAAGCCGGACGGTAACAAAACCTTTAACCTGACTTTTCCCAAGGATTACAACGTCAAGGACTTGCAAAGCCGCAAAGTGGCCTTCGAGGTCACGGTTAAGAAGGTTAACGAGTTAAAACAGCCCAAAGCCGACGACGCCTTCGCCGCCAGCGTCGGACCCTTCAAAACGCTTGCCGAACTCAAAGCCGATATCAAAAAACAACTGGTGGCCGAAAAAGAACAGGAAAACGCGCGTTCGTACGAAAATGAGCTGTTGCAGAAGATAGCCGAGAAAAGCACCGTCGACATACCCGCCACGCTTGTCGACGAGGAAATCAACCGCATCGAAGAGGAAGAAAAGCGCGACGTCGTTTACCGCGGCCAGACCTGGCAGGAACATCTTGACGCCGAGGGAGTCACCGCCGAAGAGCACCGCGAGCGGCAACGCCCGCCCGCCGAGCTCCGCGTTAAAGCCGGCCTCATCCTGGGCGAAATTGCCGACAAAGAAGGCATCACTGTTACGCCTGAAGAACTCGAAATTCGCATGCAGTTACTGAAGGGTCAGTACCCGGACGTGGTCATGCAGGCCGAGCTCGACAAACCCGAAAGCCGCCGCGACATCCATTCCCGCATGATGACCGAAAAAACCCTCGAGCTGCTTCGTAAATATGCCGGGTAAGCCTGACATGATGCGCTTTGAAGGCGATCAC